>JAQYFM010000001.1 GCA_028723145.1 Spirochaetales bacterium
AAAAGCTGCTAAAACACTACTGCTTGCTGGCCAGTATGAGATGAGAGTCAGCACCCATTCGGAACACATGGGTACTCTGGCGGAACCTGGATCAGGCTTTGAAGTTTCATATGAGAACTGGAAGCAAACCAGGGTTAAACCGGAAGCTGCAACCCTTTAGGGTGGCGGTAGTTCACTTCACTCATTGTAAAACTACTTTACTGTTTAATAATTATTTAAGTTTATGAATTAATTTTTTTTGAAAGCAAATTCATAACGTTCTCAAGTAAAGATTTTTCTTTTTCTCTAAAACGTGAATAAGAAGTAGAATCGATATCTAATACCCCAAAACCTTCTAAAGGAATTACGATTTCACTTTTAGATGCACTATCACAGGCAATATGTCCAGGAAAGGTATTTACATCATCAACTATTAATGTTTCACCTCTTTTGTATGCACTTCCGCATACGCCCTTTCCTATTTTTATTTTGGTACATGCAGCTTTTCCTTGGAATGGTCCAAGGTAGAGTTCATCATTATCAAGAAGATAAAAGCCACACCAAGAAACATCATCAAGATAATGAAATATAAGACTAGACAAGTTAGCAAGGTCACTTACTAACTTGTCATCACTTTGAAGATAAGTATCGATAAAGCCTAAAAACTCTTCATCGCTAGTAAATTCAAAATTACTAATCATTAGATGGTACTCTTAACAGACTTAACTGGAGTAGCAGCTTTGTTTCCACCACGGAGCTTCTTAGCTACCATTGGCTTAACAATTGTGCCAGGACCATTTAAACAGCCTTCTTCACAGCACATTACTTCGATTAAGTCAACTTCTGGAGCTCTCTTCTCCCAAGTCTTCATCAATCTAAACATTTTCTTATCAACGCCATTAATTGGTTGAGTTCTAATTGATTGAGGATTCTCAACACGAGAAAGAACACAGCCAGCAACACCTGTTGATACAGCAAATTCTCTACAGTCAGCAAAGTTTTCTGTATTACCAAGATCTGCAGCAGCTTCTTCTCTGACATCGATATCTTTAGCCATAAAGATAGCAGCAAGCTCACTGAAGGTGATAACACCATCAACACCACCCTTTCTAACTGCTTCTACTCTCTTAGCAAGACATGGTCCAATGAAGACACATTTTGCGTCCTCTCCAAATTTTTCACGAGCAAGCTTTGCTGTATAAATCATTGGGGAGTAAGCATCTGAGTAGCGTTCCTTGAGGAATGTAAGGTGCTTGTTAACAAGTTCCATATAAGCAGGACAGCAGCTAGTTGTCATATAGCCTTCGCCATTAGCCTTCTTGTGCTGAACTTCTTCTGCCTCATGAATAGCTGTAACCTCAGCGCCTTCAGCAACTTCAATTACATCACTAAAGCCTGCCTTAATAATAGCACTCTTAATCTGAGCAAGTGTTCCTGGGTACTGACCTTCAATTGCAGGAGCAATCATAGCAATGACCTTTTCCTTGTTCTTGATCATCTTTACAACAGGCATTAAACCACTCTTTTCAGCAATAGCACCAAATGGGCAGCTTCTTGAGCAACGACCACAGCTAATACAGTTTTTATGATCGATTTCTACAACACCCTTCTCATTCTTTCTTACAGCACCTACTGGACATGCTTCCTCACATGGAACAGGGATGTGTACAACTGCGTGGAATGGACATACATCCATACACTTTCCACAGCGAATACATCTCTCTTCATTGATATGAGCCTGACCATTTATGAAAGAAATTGCATCTTTTGGACAGTTTGCCATACATGGACGAGCAAAACATCCGCGACATGCATCACTGATTCTGTATTGATCAGGAGGACAACCATAACAGCCTGTAGAGATAGTTGTAAGTAATGGAAGAACAGGAGGATTATTCTCGATAATCTCTTTAGCATAAGCCTTTAATGGCTTCTGTTCATCGTCAAAACGTTCAATATCAATACCTAAGAGAGCCATAATTCTATAGCGAACCATAGCTCTCTCTTTATAGATACAACAGCGATTTGGAATTCTATCTTTTGGGATAATTGAATATGGAAGAGCATCTACTTTATCCTCAAGCTCATCTGCAAAGAAAAGTTTGAGAACTTCAGTATCAATGCGTCTTTTCATCGCAGTATATTGGTTGTTAAGTTCAAGCATTATTCTTAACAGCCTCCGTTAATAACTTACAAAATTTCTCTTGTGTAACCTTAGAATGAATAACTCCATTAATCTCAACATATGGAGCACCTGCACCATCAGCCTTACATGCATTAAGACATGATGATCCCTCAATCTCACACTCTGCAATGATTGCAGGATCTACGAAATCGTTGTAAAGGAGAAGATCAGAACCACCCTGAACAAAACAAGCAGTTCCTACGCAGATCTTTACCTGTACTTTCTCTTTCTTCATAACTGTTATCCTCCTACAGATATTCTTGTGAAGTTTCTTTTAAATATATATTTTCAAGCGCATTTCTAAGACGCCCTACTATTGTTCTTCTTATACCAATCTCAACAGGAATATTTGGATCCTGATGAGCCTCATTAATCTTAGTTCCTACGATAAAGTGTATTTGGTCACTGTCGAGGAGTATTTCAACAAACTTCTTAACTGGGTCGTTAGGAAGTTGAGAAACAGGAATCTTCTTTTCAAGCACATTTGCTACTCTTGATAAAGTAAGCATACCTTCTGTAACTAAGTCAATTCCATCCATCTTACTTGCAGGTGGAACATCAGGAGACCAACAAGAAAGATCTACCTTAATTTTCGCATTAAATAGTCTTGAAACAATTAATGCAGTTGTACCACCAGAAACAATTTTCTTTCCATCGAAAGCTTTTATTTTCTCACCTAAGATTTCATCTGCTTCCTTTGTAAATGGAGGACCAGTAACAATTACAGTCTTTCTTGGTCTTCTAATATAAACAACTACTGCTGTAATATCGTCCTTTGAACAAAGGCCATCTAATGTATTAGCCTTTTGAACAATTGAACTACTTAACTCTCTAGATGAGATATTAGGATTAGCCTTTATTAGCTCAGATACATACTTTTGTACACCACTAGTTCTCCAGCCAAGAGGAAGACTCTTTCCTAGTCCTGATTGAGAAACACCATCAGAGAACATTATCAAACGCTCTCCGATTTCCATGTTAAATTGAGAGTATTGAACTACTTCCTTTTTAAAGGCAGCTTCTCTCTGTAACTCTCTTTTATCTCTTTGCCAGCTAACAGGTTCACATCCCTTAAAACGAAGTGCTAATGGGTTATCATACTCAACAAGACGAACATTAATATTTTCCATGTTCTCCTTGTAGTGTATATCTGCAATTGTAAAAGTTGAATAGCTTATCTTTCTTTCACGGCATACAGGAAGTGTATTCATGATTATCTCAGCAGAGTGTCCAAGATCAATTGGTGAAAAACTTAGCTTATGAGCCATATGTGCAGTAAGGGAAGCAAGTACATTAGCCTTTACACCTGAGCCAAGTCCATCAGACAGAGTACAGACAATTTTATTACTCTCAGGATTCCTTGAGAGTAAGAAAACATCTCCTCCAATCTTTTGACCATGTTTATAAATCTGAGCGTAGTCTACATCGATAAAGATATTATTCATTAAACCTCTACCTCGTCATCGATAGTAAACCCATCATTGTTAGAGTCCCCATGAACACTGAATGCATCGATTAAGCTATTTAACATAATCTCTGTTTCAGCAGCATTTTCACCTAAAAGTGATGCGATTTGCTGTACAGTTTCAAGAGACTTCTGAATAACATCTTCAGCCTTCTTTACTACTGTTTCACGTTTTACTGTTGGAGATGTGATATCATCAAACATTGCTCCAAGCAGACGATTTTTTTCAACTAAGAAGAAAGTAACACGCAAGAACTTATCTTTGTAGTGAAGTCTATATTGGTTACGCTTTTGAGCATAAAATTCATCAGAGAACTTCTCATAAAATGGAACGAATCTTTCAAGAGGTAATCCAGAGACTAGAGAAAGCATTGAATCATCAAGTAAAGATTCATCCATATCGCCAAAGATTTTTAAGAAGTTAATGTTACAATCAGCGATATTTAAATCTCTATTAACAATTACAACAGCATTTGGAATTGTTCTTAATAGCATATCAACCTTACTCTGTGCTTCCTTTCTCATCTTAGTTACACACATTTCAGCTTCAGCCATGCCAGAAAGATAAGCAACAGCCATATCGCGACAGGTATTATAACCACAACCACCACAATTTAATTCATCTGCCTTGGTATTCTTTCCAAGTTCAAGAAGTGCTTGTCTTATTTCATCCTCAGAAAATACCTTGTTAAAAGTAATATTACTCTTTGGCTGAGCTGAATTAATAATACCATATCCTTTATCTAATACTTCACGAATAAATTCTTCTTTTGGCTCAAAGAGCTTTTCTCCACTATTTATTCTTTCTTCAGTAAATTGAGCTATTGCATTCTTTCTTGCAGCGAGTGATTTACTTTTATCAGATACAGGACCGTTAATACATCCACCTTCACAACCTAACAGCTCTAAGAATGGGTCATTAGCACTACCTTGTGCTAATACATCATGTATTTCATTAACTCCAGAAAGGGCAAGAGCATCACGACAAAATGATTTATCACCCCAAAGTTTTGAGGTAATAATTTGACCTCTTTCAACTGGGTAGTAAGTTGAAATGCCAGCCTTAGCTGGTGAGAAATAAATCTTTTCTTTACACTCAATAGTATTAAGGTCAATACGCTCTTCCTTAAACCAAGCTCTTAATTCATCAAATGTAATTGCTATATTAGGATAACCTGGTGTTGAATCTGCCTCATTTTTCTTAGCAATACATGGTCCAACAAATACAATTGCAATATCATCACCATAGATTTTTCTTAAATAAGCACAATGGGTTTGAAGTGGTGAAGGAACCTTTGCTAAACGATCTACAGCTTTAGGATAGTATTTTCTTACAAGTTCAACTACTGAAGGACATGCAGTACTAATCCAAGGGCACTTTCCGTCGTGTTCTTTTGCATAAAGATCAATTACAGCAGATACAATTGAAGCACCAATTGCTGTTTCAGAAAT
>JAQYFM010000002.1 GCA_028723145.1 Spirochaetales bacterium
ATAACTAATACCACAATGGTTATGGATATCTCCTACAAATGGCTTTAGAGAAGAAAACTCTTCATATAATCCAAGTTCTTTAAGTTCACTTTCAAAGTATTTAGCAATTCTATTCATACACAGCTTCCTTAAATATATTGAGTTTTATCATTTGAAGGTGTAAAGGAGATAAACTCTTTGTTATCAACAAATAGTTTATTATTTTCATTATCAAATGTAGGGGAAAGTTTTATTGCTTTTTCCTTAAAGTTCTCTTCTGTAATCTCTTTTCCTCCTGTTAGAACAAAGTAGGCAGATTTCTGTGAATAAGCTCTTAATTCGCAATTTGCTAGATGATCTGAATAAGGAGAAAGCTTTACATTACACCAAATAGCAATTTTTCCTTCTCCTAAAGTTAAGAATATCCAATTCCCTTGTTTTTCAACTTTGTCAAATTTACACTCAGGCAGATATAGATGTGTAAAATCAATTGGATAATCATCATTTAAGACAAATATACTTGCAAGCATATTCCCTTCTTGTCTTACAGCAGGCATAATTCCATTTCCATACCAGTATCCTGGTCTCATTGATGAGGAATCTGAGGATGCTCCTGGACAGTTAGCAAATACTAAAGCTTCACCAGAGAGAGCTACAGACCACATATGTTGCTGATAGCCAAATGTACCTGGTTCAAAATATGTAGTACCATGGAAACGTTCATTAAAGCTCTTAGTATACAGATGAGTGTTTAGATACTTTTGAGGATTTTCATCTAGAGTAACATTGTGCCAACGAACAAAATTATCCATCCTTGGTGATTGAACAGAGGTAAGGATGTAATCATTTGTCTTTTGAATCCTTATTAAAGCATCTCCAGTTGAATACTCTTTATTTTGAGAATCTTTCATCAAATGAATTAAATCTGAAGGAAATTTATAGGATGAGGTTGCATAGTAGCTGAGCCATCCTTCTCCAAAGGATGTTGGATTTTCTGGATTTGCAAGGTTCATAAGAGCCTGTGCACCTTGCTTAAATGGATTAATTACTCCTCTATAAACTCTTCCCATTGGAGCAATTATTGATCCATTAAAGGTATGTAGAGCTAACTCTCTAAGCATTAAATCTGTAATTTTTATTGCTCTTTTAGAAATCTCTTCATCTGCATAATCTATAATATTAAGTAGACAAGCAAATGTAACATTCATGTAAACAGTACTTAAGAATTCCTCAAACCCATACTCTTCAAGATCATCCATCCACTCTTTAGTAAGCCTTCGACCAAATTCTGATAACTCTCTTCCTGTCATCTTTGCTCTTGAAAAATAATCATCTGGATACATCTTTCCAACAAGCATTGCGCATGAATAGAAAAGTAGTGAGTGATTTTCACTCCAGAAGCACATTGCATCACTACCTTCCATAGTCATCCAATACCTATAGTTTAAGAGAACCTCTTTTATTCTTTTTGAAAGAGCAGGGGAGACTTCATAGTTCTTTAGATATCTAATTACACCTGAAATCAGGAAATCAGAGCAGTCAAATCGTCTTTCAATTTGATTTAGTGTTTCATAGAAATATTCTTCATCTCTAATATTTACTATACCAAGAGCTTTACGAGCTAAGATATTTTGAATATAAAATCCAAATTTATCTCCTCTTGAAAGACCTTCTGCATCTGCAATTACTTTAAGCATGCGCTTATAGTTTCCATTCCAATCCTTAATTGAGGAGTAAACAGGAACTACCTCACTTGCAATTTCAAATCGCCTTGAAAGATTTTTAATTTTTAGAAGAATATATGGATTTCCCTTTGGAATATCTATCTTGTTACAAGGAGACATCTTTTCCCAGCTATAACGATATTTAACCTTTCCATAGTCAGGTGATGCCATATCAAAGCCAAGATAAATATCATCTCTTTGATATGGAAGTGATAGAATATGGTCTGAAAGGGTTACATTATCTAGAAAACATGCTATTTCTTCATCCTCTTTGTTTCCAAATACATGGAATGTAATATCCTCATCCTCATCATAAGAAAGCCCAAATAGATTGCGAGTATCTCTAACTCCTAAATTTTGGAACATTATTAATAACTCGTTGTCACCTTTTTTTGCATTTACACT
>JAQYFM010000003.1 GCA_028723145.1 Spirochaetales bacterium
GAACGTTCGTCGTCTGTCATGAATGAATTATATCAACTGTTCAGCTTAACTGTCTATGCTGCAACTATCTGCATTATAAATAAAACTGCAATTCATCATCCGCCCTAAAGGGACGGAAGCTTTCTTGCTACTTTATGTAAACTTAGTTTTATTTAAAAGCGTTGAACTAAAATTGCAATTTAAAAATGCACAACTTTCAAAGTAACAAGAGATAAATGATGAAGATGAAAAATCACAATCAGAAAAGGTTAAGTCTTTAAAACTACACTCAATAAAAGAATAAAATGAAAAAGCTTCTCCTTGATACCTGCCTATAGAGAAGCTTTCTTTAAAATAATCGGTTTCAGATGAAATCATCTGCAGTGACGGCCCTTTAATACCTCAACAACCTCACTAAGTGAAGTATCCTTTTGTGCAAGTAATACTAAGAAGTGATACATTAAATCTGCTGCTTCACCTAAGAAGAGCTCTTTATTGTTATCTTTACTTTCAATAATTAGTTCTACTGCTTCTTCTCCAACTTTCTGAGCAATTTTATTTAAGCCACGGGAGAATAAATGGTTAGTATAGGATCCCTCTTGAGGATTATTACGTCTATCATTGATAACATCTTCAAGGTAGTACAAAAATTCACTTGATGTCATTTCACTAGGTTCGTTTTCTTCATTAAAACAAGTATCTGCCCCAGTGTGGCAAACAGGTCCAGTAGGAATAGCCTTTACGAGTAATGTATCACCATCACAATCGACTAAAATCTCTCTAACTTGAAGGAAGTTTCCGGAGGTTTCACCTTTAGTCCAAATCCTCTTTCTTGATCTTGACCAGAAGGTAACAAGGCCCCTATCAAGAGTAAGCTGATAAGCTTCAGCATTCATATATCCAAGCATTAATACACGGTGTGTTACAGCATCCTGTACAATAGCAGGAACTAGTCCATCGCCTTTTTCAAAATCAATAACCATATTTGCCTACCTATGTGCTAATGCTATAACCTAACAGCAATTCCTTGTTTTTGTAAAGACCTTTTTAACTCAAAGATGTCTATTTCATGGTAGTGAAATACAGAAGCCGCTAATGCAGCATCTGCAGAGCCCTTAGAAAATACCTCTTCGAAGTGTCCAATAGTACCAGCACCCCCTGATGCAATGACAGGAATAGTTAATGAAGTACTAACACTTCTTGTGATATCACAGGAAAAGCCCGCTTTAGTTCCATCTGCATTCATACTTGTTAATAGTATTTCACCGGCTCCCCTATTTTGACACTCAATACACCAAGCTAAGGCATCAATATTAGTAGGTGTTCTTCCGCCATCGATGTATACCTCATAACCAGAACTAAATTTAGGATTTTTCCTTACATCAACTGCTGTGACAACACATTGAGAACCAAATCGATTTGCAAACTCGGTAATTACATCAGGCTTTCTTACTGCCATAGAGTTTATTGAAATTTTATCCGCACCAGATGAAAGGAGCTTATATGCATCATCAGCACTCTTTATTCCACCACCGACAGTAAATGGGATATTAATATTTTCAGCAATCTTTTCTACAAGAGATGATAGAGTTTCTCTATTTTCAACTGTAGCAGTGATATCTAGAAACACTAGCTCGTCAGCTCCTGACTGGCTATAGCGAACCGCATTCTCAACTGGGTCTCCTGCATCTGCAAGGCTCAAAAAGTTTATCCCCTTAACAGTCCTACCATTTTTTATATCAAGGCAAGGAATTATTCGTTTTGCAAGCATTCTGCCTCCTTAAGCTCTTCTAATGTTAAATTGCCTTCGTAATATGCCTTTCCAACAATTGCACCATATAGATTCTGCTTTTTTAAACGTAATAAATCTTCAAAGGAAGATATTCCACCTGAAGCAATAACATCAATACCTTTTATCTTTTTTGAAATATCCTCATAAAGCTCAAAAGCAGGGCCTGAGAGCATTCCATCTTTTGAAATATCTGTGCTAATACAAGTTTTAAAGCCCTTTTCAACCCATGAGCTAATAAAGTCAATTACATCACATTCACTTTTCTCAAGCCAGCCAAAGGTCATTATCAACCTATCCTTACAATCGGCACCTAAGATAAGCTTTGTGCTATATTTATCAAGCCATGAAAGTACTAGAGTCGGATTATTAACTGCAATCGAACCACAAGTTACAAAGGATGCTCCTGCATTGAATGCAGTTTCAAGTGCATCAGTACTCTTTACACCACCACCAAAATCAACGGTTAAAGATGTATTTGAACAAATTCTTTCAAGTGTTTTTAAATTTTTTATTTCTCCACTTTTAGCACCATCTAAATCAACTAGGTGTAATCGTGATAACCCTGCAGCTTCAAAACGCTTTGCAACCTCAAGAGGATCTTTAAAATAGCTTTTTTTAGCTTCGTAATCCCCCTTAGTCAGTCGGACACACTCACCATTAATAATATCTACAGCTGGTATAATTCTCACAATTTCACCTCAACAAAATTCTTTAACAGTTTTTCTCCGATTTCTCCGCTCTTTTCAGGATGAAATTGAAAACCATAGAAATTATCCTTTTTTATACCTGCAGAAAATTCAATACCAGCATAATTACATCTTGCTATAGTATTACTTGAAGCTTGTACATAATAAGAGTGAACAAAATAGAAGTATTCTCTTTCCTTTAAACCGTTGAAAATTGGGTCTGAATTTAATAATACTTCATTCCAACCTACATGTGGTATTTTGTCTCCATACGATTTATCAAATAGCTTTACTTTGTTATCTGTTATCTTAAGTAAATCTACATTACCTTCTTCAGAAAAAGAGTTCATAAGCTGCATACCAAGACAAATTCCTAAAAAAGGTCTTTCATACTCTTTTAGTGTATCAACTAAATCTCTTTTCTTAAGTTCCTCCATAGCAGCTGCAGCAGCTCCTACTCCAGGAAAAATAACTCTATCTGCACTTTTAATTACCTTAACATCATTGGTTAATGTTGCACTTGCACCAAGACGATTAAGAGCATTCATTACAGACTTAATATTACCAGAGTTGTAATCAATAACAGCAATCATTATAGTACTCCTTTTGTGGAAGGAAGCGCATTTGAGGAAGGATCTCTCTTAACAGCGACCTTTATGCTCCTTGCAAATGCTTTAAAAAGAGCTTCTGCCATGTGGTGTGAATTACCTTCACTTACATTTAGGTATAAATTACACTCCGCGGCATTTGAAAATGATTTAAAGAAGTGTTTAATCATCTCTGTTGGGAATGTACCAATATACTCTCTTTTAAAATCTACGTTATAGATGAATTCCGCTCTAGCTGAAAAATCTATTGCAACACGTGCAACCACATCATCCATAATTAACATATCAGAGCCATAGCGATTAATTCCTCTTTTATCTCCAAGTGCCTTTTTAATAAGAGAGCCTAAAGTAATAGCTAAATCTTCAACACTATGATGCTCATCGACCTCCAAATCACCTGAAAAGGTTCCATTTAAGTCGATGTGTGAATGCTTTATGATTTGCTCAATCATATGGTCAAAAAAGCCTATATTAGTCTTTAATTCCCCCTTACCACTACCATCTAAATCAATAGATAAATTAAATGATGTTTCTTTAGTTGTTCTTTGTATAGAAGCTTTTCTATGAGCTTTAACCTTATTATCTGTTAAAAAGGTAGCGATGTCCTGCCATGAGGAACTAATTAGAATAATTGTATCTTCATAGCCTTCTGGAATACATTTTTCATTAGAAAACCAAATTCCCTTGCACCCTAAATTTCTAGCAAATTCCATATCAGTTAGTCTATCGCCAACCATTATTGATTTTGCTAAATCCCATTCTGATGTTTGGTATTCACCCATCATACCAATCCCAGGTTTTCGTCCAGGACAGTTATCTTCTTTTAAGGAGTAATCAACAAGGATATCATCAAAGCTGACGCCTTCTCCTTGGAAGGTTTCAACAATCCTATTTTGAACACTTGTAAAACGATCCAGTGGAAGAGCCGGAGTATTTACTCCATCTTGATTAGATACCATGACTAATGAGTAATCTGTGTTGTCACAAATACTTTTTAAACCATTAAAAACCCCACTCATAAAGTAGAGTTTTTCAAAACTATTTTTATTATCTTTATTTACTAATACTCCATCACGATCTAAAAAGAGTGCTCTTTTTTTCATTTCAAAGTTCACTTAAGGCCTCCTTTAGATATTCAAGCATCAATTGGTTTTCTTCTTTTGAACCAATAGTAATCCTAAGACATGAAGAACAAAGTATTTCCTTTGAGCGATTACGAACAATTACACCTTTATTTGAAAGCTTTTGATAAATTAAATCAGCTTCCTTCACCCTAACAAGTAAGAAATTAGCATCACTATCAAAAACCTTTTCAACCCCAGAAATACTTGATAACTCACACTTTACTCTTTCGCGCTCAATAACCATTTGCTTTGCTTCAGAGCGAACTTTATCAGCATTCTCAAGCGCCTTAACTGCACAAAGCTGAGACGGTAGTGGAATATTATATGGATACTTTACTTTGTACATCACATTATTAATTTCCTCTGATGTAATAGCAATTCCAATTCTTCCACCAGCAAGACCCCAAGCTTTGCTAAGTGTTCTTAGTACAACTATTCTCTCATTCTTTTCTATTAGTGAAACAGCACTTTGATTTTCTGAAAAGTCTAAATAAGCTTCATCAACTACTGTGATTCCTTTATTGTAATTAGCAAGCTCGTTAATCACAAAAAGAGGAACAGACTTTCCAGTTGGATTATTCGGAGAACAAATAAACATAAGCTTAGGGCTGTATTTATCAAGATAGTTTTTAATTTTTTCCACATTTAAGGTAAAGTCAGAATTTTGAATAATGCTATAAACTTTAACATCATTTATTGCTGCAAGTACCTTATACTCACCATAAGTTGGGGGCATTAATAAAACACTATCTTTTTTACACTCACAAAACATTCTAAAAAGGATGTCAATTAACTCATCAGAACCATTACCAATAGTGATATTCTTTGTATCAATTCCAAAGGCCTTTGAAAAAGCCTTCTTTACTGCCATTGAACGTGGATCAGGATAACGATTGATGTTATCAAAAGAAATCAAATTCTGATAGTTTTCATTTGCATCAAGAAATACTGATGCACTACCAGAGAAATCATCTCTAGCAGATGAATATGGCTCTAAAGCTCTTATATTTTCTCTTAATAGATTTTCAATACTCATTTCATCCTCACTCTAGCTGCTTCAGCGTGAGCTGTTAATTCCTCTGCTTCAGCCATCTTAATAATTGTAGGAGCTAAGCTTTTAATACCTTCTTTTGTAAGTTCTTGAACGGTAATTTTCTTAATAAAACTATCTAAACTTACCCCTGATGAAGAGGTTGCACGTCCTGAGGTTGGTAAAGTATGGTTAGTACCACTTGCATAGTCTCCTGCTGATTCAGGGGAGTATTGTCCAATAAATACAGAGCCCGCACTCTCAACACCTTCTAAGATTTCATATGGATCTTGAGTATTAATAATCAAGTGTTCAGGAGCATAGCTATTGATAATTTCAATTACATCTTCATTATTAAAGAAGCTGAATGCTGCAGAGTGGGAAAGAGAAGGAAGCATGAATTCTTTTCGTCCTAACTTCTTTAACTCCTCATCTAAGCATTTTTCAACATTACTGTAGATTTCATCTGCCATTTGGCTATCTTTAGCCTTAATAACAAGCATTACTTGTGAATCCTTTCCATGCTCTGCTTGGCTTAATAGATCAGTTGCTACAAAAAGTGGGTCTGCAAATTCATCACAAACAACCATTACTTCACTTGGACCTGCAACCATATCGATAGCACATACATTTGATGCAATGTTTTTAGCAAATGCTACATATCTATTTCCAGGCCCAAAGATTTTATCAACCTTCTCTACACTCTCAGTACCATAGCATAAAGCTGCAATTGCTTGAGAACCTCCACATTTCAATACTCGGTCTACTCCACATCTTTTTGCAGTATAGAGAACAACAGGATTTACCTTTCCTCCTCTTGCTGGTGTTGCTAAGGTAATTTTCTTACATCCTGCAACCTTAGCAGGGATAGAAAGCATTAAAACAGTTGAGAATAAAGGTGCAGTACCTCCTGGGATATAAAGACCTACACGAGAAATCGGAACTACCTTTCTAAAGCATCTTACACCCTTTTCAGTCTCTACATCCTCCCCATTTGTCTTTTGTTTTTCATGGAAAGTGTAAATATTCTTGTATGCTCTATCAATTGCAGCCTTTAACTCATCATCAACACTTTTTTCAGCTTCGATAAACTCCTCTTCACTAACGAAAAGAGATGTTAAATCAGAACCATCAAAGCGTCTTTCATATTCAAATAGAGCTTTATCTCCATTTTTCTTTACATCTTCCATAATGCTCATTACAGCAGACTTTACTTGTTCATCATCACTTTGAATTCTTTCAAGTAATGGAAGGTACTCTATTTTCTTTGGATTTTTAAAATACTTAATTAAGGCCATAGTTTTACTCCGTCATCTTCTCAATATTCATTACAAGGATACCTTCAGCACCAAGATCACGTAGACTTTCAAAAACTTCCCAGAAGCGATCCTCACTAACTACAGACTGTACCGATACCCACTCTGAATCGAGAAGAGGAGTAACAGTTGGGCTCTTCATACCACCGATTATCTTTGCAGCCTCTGTAAGATTTTTCTTAGGCAGGTTAAAAAGAATATATTTCTTGTGCTTTGCAAGTGATACAGTATCCATTCTAACTAGAAGACGATTAAGAATATCAAAGCGTTCCTTTTCCTCTTCTTCAAATTCCTTTCTGCTAATCATAACTGCAGAAGTGTAGTAAATTGGTTCAACTTCTTTAAGGCCATTCATCTTAAGAGTTGTACCAGTTGATACTAAATCAGAAATACAATCTGCAATTCCGATTTGAGGGGTAATTTCTACTGATCCAGATACATTTACAAAAGTTGCATTAACGCCTGCTTCCTTTAATACCTTTTCAGTTATTCTTGGATATGAAGTAGCAATTCTCTTTCCTTCTAATGACTTTAAATCTTTATAATCAAAGTCATTTGGAACTGCAATTGATAAGCGACATGCAGCAAATCCAAGATCTCTAACGATCTTTAATTCATAGCCCTTTTCATCATACTCATTTTTACCAACAATACCGATATCGGCAACACCATCGTTTACATATGTAGGAATATCATCATCACGTACAAATAAAAATTCTAGAGGGAAATTAGAACTAAAGGTTCTAAGTACTCGAGAATCCTCACTAAAATCGATTCCACAAGCCTTAATCATCTCAAGACTCTTTTCTGATAGTCTTCCACTTTTCTGAACTGCAATCCTTAAATTCTTCATTTTTCTCCTCTCCTAAACGTATAAAAAAAGTCCCCGACATGTGCGGAGACCCAAAATATATGTAGCATCCAGCCATATCGAACTATGGATTAACAAAGCGATGATGGTGATGGATAATTTTTACTACTTTCATGAAATTAGAATAGTTTTTCTCTCTATTTTGGTCAATATTTTTATTACTCTTTTTCACTCCACTCTGCTTCTGCTATTTTTTCATTTTCAGAAAACTTTCTCATAACACTCCAAAGTTTAATTGACCATAATATTACAAAGATACCACTTGTAATAATTACAGCACCCAATATTAGCAATACAGTTGAATTAATAAAGTTTGGAAAAATGAACATTAAAATTGCAAAAACAATGTATAACCAGCCAGATGAACCGTAATAAAATATCTGGTCAAAACCACTTTTTTTAATAACATAGGTTTCAGCAACTTCAGATATTCCTGTTAAAAGTAGGTTTGCAGCTATTAACCAAACTACCCATGATGCAACAGATGCTCCTGGAGAAATTGCAGCAAAGTATACTACTAAAATACTGATAAATAAATTTATTAAGGTTTTAACAAGGTTAAATCTAACAATACCTGAAATATTTTTAAATTTATAAGATGTAACTAATGCGGTTAAAGCTTCAATGATATTGTAAATGCCAAATGCAATAACACCAATTTTTACTACTGCAGCTGGAGCTAAGATAAATAGGATTCCTAGAGCAATTAATAATAATCCACTACCTATGTAAGAAATGTATTTCTTCATTTATTTCCTCCTTGAAAACAACTTCTCTTTCATGTAGCTTATGCACATGAAGAAGTATAAGTATCTATTACTAGACGCAGATGGAACATTTTATGACTTTCCATCATGCGAAAATATAGCTATAAAAAGGCTATTTAGCAACTATAATATTCCATTAACTGATGATAACTTAAGGATATATCATAGTGCAAATTCGGCTTTATGGCAAAGTTTTGAAGAGGGTAAAGTTTCTACCGATGAAATTAGAGTAGAACGCTTTCGCCCACTAATGCAAAAGTATAATCTAGAAGGACAAACCAAAGCTGCTGGGCTTTTGTATTGCCAGTATTTAAGTGAAAATGGAATTTTATTCGATAAAGCCCGTTGGTGCCTTGATAATCTAAAAAAAGATTACTCTCTCATTATGATTACCAATGGGCTTAAAGAAGTACAGTATGGAAGGTTTGAAACCTCTAATACAACACACTACTTTGACCATATTGTAATCAGTGAAGAAATTGGAGTTCAAAAGCCTAAAAGAGAGTTTTTTACTCATACTCTAAATATAATAAATGCTCTTCCCGAAGAATGTTTAATTATTGGTGATAGCCTTACAAGTGATATTCAAGGTGGAATCAATAGTGGTATTGATACTCTCTATCTCCACTTAAACTCTGAAAAGAAAGCAGGTTCATATACCTACGATGCAAGTAGCTACGAAGAGCTATTAGCAATATTGAATGATTAACACAAAAAGAGACATAACACAAAATGCTATGTCTCTCATTTTTATTTATCTACACTGATTAACTCGATATCAAATATTAATAGCTGGTTTGGCTCAATATTACTTGTTCCATTTATTCCATAACCTAAATCAGGGTGTACCCAAGCTCTAATCTTTTCACCTTCTTGCATTTGGGCGACTGCACTCCTAAAGCCCTCGATAATATTTGTTGAAAGATCAAAAACAGAGGCTTGTCCTCTTTCATAAGAGGAATCTTTAACTTCTCCTGCAAGTGTTACTAACCGATAATCGACAGTTACCGTTGATTTATTGGTAGCCTTTGCACCATTTTCACTCGGGGAGCGAAGAATTTCATATTGAAGCTTTTCAGAAACAGAAATTACACCAGACCTCTTTTTATTGGTTGCTAAAAAGCTTTCTGCAGCAGAAAGATTTCTCTCTCTAATTTCTTTCATCTCCGCTTCATAAAGTTCATATTTCTTTTCTTGGTACTCACTCATAATTGCTTGGCTTTCCTGCATAGTAAAGGTAAAGTCGTTATCAACATAGGCTCTAACACCCTCTAAAAAGTAATCTTTTTCTAATTCAGGCATTGTGAGCATAATTGAATTTAACAGTTGATAGCCATATACATATGCAAACTTTTCATCAAGCGAACTAGGAGCTTCAATAATTGAATTAGTTTTTTCCTCTTGTGGAGTAATTGTAGCTTTTTGCTCGACAACTTCAGTCTTTTGAGTACAAGAAATAATTAGTACAACTAAAATTAAAGCTAAAATATAATTTTTCATAACACCTTCTCTACTTAGATTTTATTACCTCTGCTATCAACAATACAGATAGTAGGCATATTTTTAACTTCTAATTTTAATAAAGCTTCTGGACCAAGATCAGGGTAACAAAGTACCTCTGATGATAAAATGCAGGAAGAGTATAGTGCTCCACATCCACCAAAGGCTTGTAGATATAAACCCTTATATTCTTTTATTGCACTTAATACTTCAGCACTTCTTGGGCCTTTACCAACCATTATCCTTAAGCCATTCTTTAACAATAGTGGAGAAAAAGGATCCATTCTTGCACTTGTTGTAGGACCCGCAGAGCCAAGAGCAAAACCTTCTACCTTAGGAGAAGGCCCCATATAGTAAATGCCGTTACCATTTAATTCAAAGGGAAGGCTTTCACCATTATCTATTGCAGATTTAAGTCTTTTATGTACCTGATCTCTTCCAACATATAAGGTACCACTTATCATTACTTGGTCCCCTGCATTTACTTTTTCTAATTCTT
>JAQYFM010000004.1 GCA_028723145.1 Spirochaetales bacterium
GACTACTTATGTAATACCTTTGGATTTACAGTTGATAATATTGTTTCTAAAGCAATTGCTCTAATAAAGTAATCGATTAGGTTGGCCCCAGCAGGGGCTTTCTGCTCATACCAACATAGAGTTTTGTTATATGGTGGGCTAAATGAAAAAACTCTAGCTGATTATTGCATGGCATACCCAATAGGCTTCTTTCTTTCACCTACAAATTAATACTCATCAGTAATATATCCTATATAGAATTACCAGATACATTTACCCTGTGATAAAAATAATCCTTGTTTTTATTTTAATTGCGATTTATTTTTCACTTACGATTATTTCTATATAAAATAGCTATCTACATTGTATATCTCGATGTTCTTCTTGCTTATCGAATCATCCAACCAAGAGCTTACAAAAACCTTTCTGTTTCAACTTTTTCCCCGCCATATAAAAGGGCTTCAATTTTCGTATTTGTCAATTCCATCATATATTCCCTCAGTAACATAACTTAACCGAGCATCAGAAATATATCCAGTAAAAAGAAAAAGGCCTACCAGCTATTGTAAGCTAGTAGGCTCAAGTTTAATGTTTAGTTTTCTCGTATTCCTCTTTTTCCTTGAGGAACTCATCAACGGTCAGATTACATTCTTCTGCCGCTTCCTCTTTGGTTAGTACTCCTTTATTGACTAAGTTCACTAAAGTTTTTAACGAGCCAATTCCGATTCCTTTAGCAACGCCTCTATCTTCTACTCTTTTCATCTGTTCGCACATAAGCTTTACCTCCTTCTCGTTGGTCTTCAAATATCGTGTTCTTTTAGCAAGCATAGGAATCAACATGTCATCGGGATTAGAACAGCAGAAGTCATGCATTAGCTTACTCTATAATGGCCATTCACATACAGAATATTAGAACCATCGCCGAATAGGCTGTTATCATCTTCAACAGTTCTGCATACTCTGTAGATTGATTTGTTTCTACCATAATAATCATGTTCTGTAATAAATATTACATAGGTATCTGGCAGTTCGTCAAAATCCATACCTTTGAAAGAATTCTCTACATCCATTGCGCGGGAATGATATCTTCCTCTATGAGGACCAGCACCATCAGATTCCTTCTGGACTTCAATATCATATTTCTTTCCTGTTGAATCCGTTGCCACAACATCCAGGCAAAGCCCTCTTGAACCAGTAATCCTTTTAAGGTCAACCTGGGTTTCAGAAGAAATCACCTCCAAATCAGGTTTATCCATCATAATTCTTAGTACGGATTCCGTTATTTCCGGAGAATCCCTGAAGATATTACGCATGAAGGTATCATCTATTGGCCTGTAGCTTCTGATCTCTTCCAGTTACTCCTCTGTAATAATTGGGTCTTGAAATTCAGGCATGTTTAACCTCCATTTTCTTCAGTCTAATCTTACCATTAAAACGAGGTCTTTTCAACGCAATAACCATTAGCCAAGTGTGAACAATCTGTTAACTTTTACTTCTTCAAAATCTGATTAAATCTACTCTGTACAACATAATAATCATACCCGGCAGCTGGCAAGCGGTCCTTTCTTTCCTGACCGTTTTCTCAGTAGCCATAGATGACTTCACGAGCCAGCTAATCCACGGTCTAGGTAAGCAGTCAGTGCATGATGTAACAGGGATGAATGCAAAAAGGAAACAGAAGAGGTGTCCAGTATTGCAATCTTCCTCTGGTTTTCTATTTTTTCAATGGAGGTAATATTCATTCTTTTTCCTTTCTTGTTATCAGTTCAATTTCCTTCATGATATTTTTAAGGTATTCTTCATTATCTTTGTGATAACTTAATTCCGGGTTCTCCTTCTCCTTCAACCTGATTTTATCCTGCAAAGGCGCCATATTAATGACGTTGGATGGAAGAACCAAACTGTCATCCAGCCCAAGAGAACGAAAACGCTCAGGCATGTTATCAAATCTTACATCAAATACGGATTTTATCTTTCTCTTTAATTCTTCATTCTCACTTTTTAAGGCATATTCATAGAGTGATATAAGAACAGCTTTATAAGGTGCCTGGAAGGTTGACATACAATAAAAAACTTTTGATAGGAAGCCTTCATCGGTCAATTCGTTGTAATAACGTTCGAGGCCAGATAGCAACATATGTGCGGCAAAACACTCTGCTTTTCTTTCCTCGATTGTGTTGTCGGTTTCAATATAGTGATCAAGGGAAACCTTATCAAAAATCAGATGATAAACTTCATGCCATGCTGCAAAATACTGGTTTGCCCTAGGAAGTGCAGTATTGATGACTGGAATTATTTTCCCTTCCTTTACATAGATGGCACCACTGAAAAACTGATCATCGATTGGGAACTGTATAAGTCCATATGATTTTAGAATGATTAGAGCAAGCTGGGGAACGGATGCGACTCTCATGATGGACTGATTTGTCTGAATTGTGATTACCTGTTTTGATATCTCCGGCTCAATATAAATATTCTTTGCTATTACTTCCTCAATATTGGCTGATGTTATAAGTTCACTCATAGCACTCACCCTTAATAATAGATTGTACAGAGATCAATCACATCAAAAAGCAGTTCAACCTGTTTCTTTGCCTTATCGCTCATATTATGGTTTTCCGGAGCGTTCTTTGAGTAGACGGCTGTCACAGATTGCTGGTAATCAGTACTATAGAACACCAGGTCATCTGCTGTCAGATTGAGTACGGCAAGGATCTTCTGAAGATGGCGATCAAATGTGGTTTTACTATCGATGCCACCATTCAGGATCTTATCCAGTGTTGGACGGGAGATATCGGCTTTGCTGGCAAAAGCAACTTTTGTGTATCCTGCGTCGCGAATGCAGTCTTTCAGTTTTGAAGCAACAAGATTTCTATGTTCAAACAGTTCATCAAACTTCATTGTGATTACCTCCTTTTAGTTCTGGTTAAATTATATGCGTTGCAAACTATAAAATCAAGTAAATGTAAAAATATAATTTACATATTTACATATAAGGAGCTCTGATAAAACTTTTTTGTTTTCTGCCTTTTATCCATCCATCTAACTGCGATAATGACTATCGGTTAAAGCGAGGGGCATTTACGGGTGAAGGGATATGTAGAATGAGATGTATAAAAAAATGACCCTACCATACTTCATTTATATGTTCCTTCTCATATCTTTTATACTCAGTAGTAATCTTATTAATTCCTTTCGCTTTCTTTTGTTTTGTTACATACCTTGTAACAGTGGATAAAGAAATACTTTTAGAATTAATATCACCTTTGTTTATTAGAGTTTCATAAATCTGTGTTGCTGGTAATCGAGGATATTCATTAATGTAATATGAAATTATGGTTCCAAGATCTCTATCTATTTTTCTTTGGTTACCTATAATCAACTTAATTCAAATACAGATATTCTTCCTGCTAAAGATTTCATTAACTCCACCTTTTGCGATCTTAATAAAATAAATTGACCACTTTTGTCTGACTTATCAACTATTTGCTTAATTCCTTCAAGCATTGAATCCTATTTCTGAACTTCGTTAATAAACAATGGACAAGGATTGTTTAAGAATAATAATTTAGGTTCTTTTTTTGCATGAAGTCTTATTAGACAATATGAAGTGACCTCCCATATAAAAATTGCAAATTCGTGAATTCTGCGAGATACTTGGGAAAATAAATTAATTAAAAAAAGCATGACGCATTAGCACATGCAATAAAGGA
>JAQYFM010000005.1 GCA_028723145.1 Spirochaetales bacterium
GATAAAGATGTAAGAATTGCAACAGCCTTAGATTTATCTCTCTATTTTGATATCACAACAGGCTTTGAAACAAGGTTTCGTTCAAAAAGCGATTTACTATTTGCGATTAATATGATGAAGCTTTATTCTATTGAAACAGAAATGAATTCTTACCAAGTGGGATTATACCTAGCAAGCCAATTAGATTTCTACAAAGAGAAATACTCATTATGTAGTGCAATTACATTTACACCTAATGAGCGTCTTTCACTTTATCTTTCCTTTACAACTACTTTTAATAATTCAGGTTTTGAAGAATTATTAGTAACCCCTTCTCTTTCATTTGTTTTAACAGATGCTGTAAAACTTGAAGTAGGTGGAGGATATAGCAAAGAAAATAAATTTATCGCTACTGCTGGGTTAAAAGCAATCTTTTAATAATTAATCGTTTTTCTTGACTTGCTTTCTTTAGTGCCGTAAAAATAATTTATGGCAAATAATAAATACTTAAAAAAGAATCTTTGGTTCTTTCCTCTTGGGACAGTTGGTAGAGACATGCTTTACCAACTTTTTACTAATTACATACTCCTATATGTACTCTTTACAAGGCAACTAACTGCAGCACAGTTAATGGCTATAACCGTGAGTATGGTTCTTGCTAGAATTTTTGATGCTGTAAACGACCCTATAATGGGCAACATTATCGAAAGAACTAGAACAAAATGGGGTAAATACAAGCCTTGGCTACTAATTGGAATAATAACAACTAGTATTGTTGTATACCTTGCTTTCTCTGTTCGCTTACAGGGTTGGGCATTTGTTGTATTCTTCGCAGTTATTTATTTCTTATATTCGATTACCTACACAATGCATGATATCGCCTACTGGGGAATGGTTCCTTCCTTAGGAAGTGATGGACATTCAAGAGACCAATTCACATCTAGAGCAACACTTTTTGCGGGAATTGGAGCAACAATAGCAGGAATATTAATTCCGATGTTCACAACAGGCTCTATGACTATTGGTGGAAATGCCCAGGTAGCATATAGTACTGTTGCATTAGCTTTTTCTATTTTGGGACCTATTTTCCTTCTATTTACCATTGTTGGGGTAAAAGAAGATAGAAGCTATATGACTGAAAAGGCTCCTAAAGTAAGCTTAAATAAAATCATTACTACAATTAAAAATAATGACCAACTTATATGGGTTTCAATAATCTTTTTAATTCAACAAATCGGATTAAATTTGATACTTGGGGGAATAGGTTCAACCTATATTTATTTTACATTTGGCTACGAAGGAGGACTATACTCAACATTTAGTACTATTGGGGTATTAGCTACTGCTTTCTTAATGGTTTTCTATCCAGCAATATCACAAAAAATTAATCGAAAAACATTGATGAAATACATGTTAATTATGTCTTTAACATTTTACACTATTTTACTGATATCTGGATTATTCCTACCAAATACAATGTTAAAGTTTTGGATTGTAACCATTTCCTATATGTTTACAAACCTAGGACAGTATTCATATTACTTAATAATGATGATCTCTATAATTAATACTGTTGAATATAACGAATACAAAAATGGTAATAGAGACGAAGCAATTATTGCTTCCTTAAGACCATTCTTAACAAAATTTTCTTCTGCGATTGTAGTAATGCTTACATCACTTAGCTATTTAATGTTTGGTATTACAAATATTACAAACCAAATATCAAGCTTTGAGCAGCAAACTAATCTTGGCTTCATTAGTGAAGCTGAAAAACTAAGCTCTATTAAGAGTGTATTATCTGGAGTAAATAGATTCCAAAGTGCAGGTTTATTATTTGTAATGTGTCTACTACCTGCTGTATTAATGGCACTTTCCTACTTCCTATATAAGAAACACTATATTTTAGATGAAGTAGAGTACGAAAGAATTGTAAAAGAATTAGAAAGGGGAAAAGTATGATAAATACATTAATGCAACCTCCAAAGCTTGATAATATTTCAAAGCTTTTATGTATCCAACCACATCCTGATGATAATGAAATTGGAATGGGTGGTATTATTTCAGAGCTAGTAAGTAGAGGTGTCCATGTTGATTATCTAACTATTACAGATGGCTCTTTAGGTGATATTGGTCTAGTAAATGGCTCTTTAAAAGAAATAAGAAAAGATGAGGCAATAAATGCAGGTAAATATCTTGGAGCAAAAGAGTTTATCTTTTTAGACCATCTTGATGGTTCATTAAAGGATATTCCACTATTAGCAGGTGAAATTGCAACAATTATTAGAGAAGGAAAATATGATGCAATTGCAACTCCTGACCCATATAACACCTATGAAGCACACCAAGACCATATAATTACTGGTCTTGCAGCAGCTCAAGCAGCTATTAGTGTTAATTTAAAGGAATATCCAAGGGGAACAGCTACACTTCCTACAGATCTAAAAGCTGTATTATTCTATTTTACCCAAAAGCCTAATACTTTTATTGATATCACCAATCATTTTGAAAAGAAGATGGCTGCAACAGCGATGCATAAATCTCAAATAAATGAGGAAATGCTAGCTCTTTACACAGCTTATTTTGCTTCCCGAGGTCAAAAGATGAGTGGATCTGACAAAATATTTGAAGGGGTAAAAGCTCTACTTCCTCTTCATCTTCACTGTATCCCAGAAGCTGAGATTATATAAAAATAATTAAAAATATGTGGACTTTAAAATGGATAACTAATACTTGCCTCCTAAATTCAATAGGAGGCAAGCCTTTTTATTATACTTACACATCTTCTCATTGGTGTATATAAATTAAATATCTACATTTAGCATAAATATTTCTATTTTTCGTTTCTACTTTAAACCCTAGAGATCTTTCGGGCTTCGATATACAGGTCAATGGCCTCAATGATATAGTTAGTACCCGTTGTATAAAGTGCTTCATAGCAAGAATAGATGTACTCCCAAACACGATTAAGGGTGAAAAGCTCCGCGAGTTGTTTGCCTGTTAGGTGTTTTTCCCTTTTTGTATTGTTCAGCACAAATTATCATAAATGCTGACGGCTTTTTTTACCACACTTGCAGCGCTTTGTCACCTTGTCAGCAAAGCTATCGCCTGAACTTTATTTGTTGTCGTATAAAACCCAAAATCAAGAAATCTATTCTGTTCAATTAATTTTGGATAGAAAACAATCGCATTGCTACCATGATATAAAATCATACAATACCCTACAATACTTTATTTGCAATCGCTTTCTCCTCTTGCATGGATTTTAACATTATTTCAATGTGCCTTCGCTTTTCTAAAAAAGAGCGCACATTTTCTATATCCTTTTTATAGATATATTTTCAAGCAACCTTTCTGCCGTCTCTGTATTTCAAATAATAATATTTTTTCTCGCAAACCATCTTTTATGATATTGTACCTTTCGGTAAAATGATAAACTCGCTTTGATACTTTGCAAGCATATATTAAATCCTTTACTTTTCTTGCTTTAGTATGATTACCAATCACCTGCCTATTCTTATCATAGGCAACATAATCAAAAATATTAACAAACTGTTGTTCAAAGCAAAATACATTTGAGAATATTACTCCTTGCACAGTAGAGAAATTGCAGATTTATGAAGATTAAAAGATACTTAGGAAAAATAATAAAATTAGAAATGATTACTTCAAATTATTTTAGTGTATAATTAATTAAAGGTCTCGTAATTGAGACCTTACTATTTACGACTCAGAAGTTGCGACTAAATCAGAACCAGATGATGCAATGTTATGGACTATTACATCACCAATTTTTATTGGTCCAGTAATGTTTACTTTATGAATTTCCCTCATAACATCAAAAATCATTTCTTTTGGAATTTCTGGAACAGTCTTTACTGCAACTCTCTTTTCCCCTGCTTTAACAGTTGAAGTTACAGTTCTCTTAGGAGAAATTACTTCCGTTTCAGCATATTTCTTTCCTCTTTGGCAGGTGTTACCTGTAACTGAGATAACCTTGCCATTATCAACACTTACCTTTAGTTGACAGCCAAGAGGACAATTAATACAAGTTAGTTCAGTTATTTCCATTTTCAATTTCCACCTTTAAATCTGCTTCTACAGGTCCCATGATTTTAACACTTTCCATTTCACCAGGAGCAAGAACAGCCTTCTTTATTCGTTTAATTTCAACGCCGTTACTCTTAACAACTATGTAAGAATTTCTATAGTTATCATTTACACGGAAGCGAATAGTTAAATCGGTTCTATTCTTTTCAATCTTCTGAGGAACAGTATATCTAACTCCAAAACCTGTGGTTACACTGAAATATTCCTTTATTTTATTTTCTTGCATTACATACTTTGCAGCACTCTTTCCGGCAGTTGTTGCCTCTTCTGAAACAAAGTCAACAAGGTCATGTACATGTAATACATTACCACAAGCAAAAATACCATCACCTGCTAAATATTGATCATCAACAATAGGACCTCCAGTTATTGGAGAGAGATCAATTCCAGCTTTCTTTGAGAGCTCATTTTCAGGAAGTAAGCCAACAGATAGTAATAGTGTATCACACTCATATCTAATTTCTGTTCCTTTAATTGGATTTCTATTGCTATCAACTTCACTAATTGTGACAGCTTCAACCCTTTCTTTACCTTCAATATTCACTACAGTATGAGAAAGAAGTAAAGGAATATCAAAATCATTTAAGCATTGAACAATATTTCTTTTTAAGCCACCAGAATATGGCATTAATTCAGCAACAGCTAACACCTTTGCACCCTCCAGTGTCATTCTTCTTGCCATAATTAAGCCAATGTCTCCAGAGCCTAAGATTACAACTCTTTTACCTACTAGCTTACCTTCGATATTCATCAAATGCTGAGCAGTTCCTGCAGAAAAAATTCCAGCAGGTCTATAGCCTGGTATATTAAGAGCTCCACGAGGACGCTCTCTACACCCCATTGCCAAAATAATAGCTTTCGCTTGAAGTCTTACAACGCCTTCATTACTATTTACGTATGTTACTTCATGTGGCTTTAAGTCTATTACCATTGAAGTAAGTTTTGCTTCTATGTTTCTTTTTTCTGCTTCTTTAATAAACCTATTTGCATACTCAGGTCCGGTTAACTCCTCCTTAAAGGTATGAAGACCAAAACCATTATGTATACATTGATTTAAAATACCACCTAAGCTTTGAGATCGTTCAATAATGATAATATCTCTTAGACCCTCATCATATGCAGAAATAGCAGCAGCAAGTCCTGCAGCACCTCCACCAATTACTATAAGATCCTTCACAAAATCACCTCAGAACCATCTTCGTTCTTTTTAACATCTTCAAGCTTACATCCTCTTTCTCTAGCAATGATGTCCATTACCTTAATTGAACAGAATCCACCTTGGCATCTACCCATACCAGCTCTAACTCTGCGCTTTATTCCATCAAGAGTAGTTGCACCTCGTTTTATTGCCTCAACAATTTCTCCTTCAGAAATTTCCTCACAACGACAAATAATATTTGCATATCTATTGTCTGTAGTAATTAATTTATTTCTTTCATCAATACTCATAGAGGCAGCCTTT
>JAQYFM010000006.1 GCA_028723145.1 Spirochaetales bacterium
GCTACAGAAGGTGTTGGAAAAGCTTTTGCTGAAAAGATTGCATCAGAAGGAATGAGTGTAGTTCTTGTTGGTAGAAGAGAGGAAATGCTCAAAGAACTTGGAAAATCTATCCATGAGAAATATGGCGTAGACTATAAAGTAATTAGAGCTGACTTTGCTCAATCAGATTGCACAGACAAAATCTTCGAAGAAACAAAAGATTTAGACATGGGCTTCATGAGCTATGTAGCTTGCTTCCATACTTTTGGTAAGTTACAGGATACACCATGGGAAAAGCATGAACAGATGATTAACGTAAACGTTCTTACATTCTTAAAGTGTTTCTACCACTACATGGGTATTTTTGCAAAACAAGATCGTGGTGCAGTAATTAACGTTTCTTCATTAACAGGAATTAGTAGCTCACCTTATAATGCTCAGTATGGTGCAGGAAAAGCTTATATTAAGAAGTTAACTGAAGCAGTTGCTGGCGAGTGTGAAAAGACTAATGTAGATGTTGAAGTAATTACACTTGGAACAACAATTACACCAAGCTTACTTAACAACCTTCCTGGTGGTCCAGCTGGTGAAGCTGTAATGAAGGCAGCTATGACTCCTGAAGCTTGTGTAGAAGAGGCTTTTGCTAATCTTGGTAAATCTTTATCAGTTATCGCTGGAGAACACAACAAAGCGAACGTACATAATTGGAAAGCTAATAAAACTGAAGATGAGTACATTCGTTACATGGGATCTTTCTACGAAAGATAAAATTCTAAGGCTCGGGCTCAAAACCCGAGCTTCTTTTTTTTAATTAAATAGGTGCTCCAAGCCTAAACCTTTTATTATTACAACTATTTCCTTTGATCTAGAACAACCAAACTTTTGAAGTAAAGTTCTGATTTGAGACTTTACAGTCGAAAGCTCAACATTTCTTTGTGAGGCTATCTCACGAACCTTCATATTCAATAAAAAACAGTGAATTAAATCCTTTTCAGTAGGAGTAAGCGAACTAATGTGCTTGATAAAGTAAAGTAGATTTTGTTCTGATTGTCTTAATCTTTTATACTCACACATTACAATATTTCTTACTCTATCATCTAGCTGTGGTTTATTGTTATATACAGCATCAATATGCTCCTTTATCTCTTGAGCTGACACTCCTTTAACAATAAAATCCTCTGCACCAGTTGCAAATGCCGTCATAATCATTTCATCACTATCGTGACTAGTTAAATAAATAATCTTTGCATCCTTATATTTATCTAAAATAGCTTCAGCAGCTTTAATCCCTGAATCAGATTCCTCCATCTCAATATCCATAAGTACAATATCGATAGACTCATCATATTCATTTACAGCATCAAGAGCGGAAGAAACACATTTGGAAACACAATAACCAAGGCTCTCAAGATTTTCTTTTAAATCCTCACGAAGAATATCAAAATCATCTGCAATCATTAGCTTTATCATTCTTTTTGCAAGCCTCCTCTGATACGACCATATCTAGGTAATAGAATTTGGAATACAGTTCCCCCACCCTTTCTATCTTCAAATCGAATTGAACCTAAATGGCTATTTACTATTTTTCTAGTATAGTACATACCCATTCCCCAATTAGAAGAACTATTTTTTGAAGAATAAAAAGGCTCCCAAATCTTTTTTCTTAATGATTTTGGTATTCCAGGTCCTCTATCTAGAATAGAAATAGAAATCCACAAACGTTCAATCTTAACCACTACTTCTATTTTACCTTTTTGTTTCATGGCTTCCCAGCCATTAATGATAATATTAGATATTGCTTCAGCTAATTCAAAAGAGGAAGCCAAAATAAGAAGATTCTTATCATAAGATAATACTTCAACACAAAGATCACTGTGAGAGGAATAGGATAATTCTAAAGCTTTATTAATTACGCTTTCCAAAGAAACTAATGATAACTTTATTGTTTGCTCTCTTAGTGTAGAGTATAAGCGTTGCATCCTAGTAATTAGGTTATCATTTAATGCTTTTAAATTTTCTATATCAGATCCTTCTACACCACTTTTTTCGAGTCTTGAGATTAATACGCGGCTTGCAAGTAGTTCGTTTTTTGTGCCATGCACAAACGCACTAACACCAACACTTGCAGCCTTAGCTTTTTGTTTTAAAACAACTTCTTCTCTTTCTTGGTCTAAGATAGTACTCATGTATTTAATCAAAGAAATAAAGCCAATAATAGAACATAAGATAGAAAGAACCATTACAATAAAATATAAAGGTGTACTTAAACCACTATTAATATACCATAGTCCCAACATCCACATGTAATCATTACGATAGAATAGATAAATTTGTGCTGGATCTTGCGGTGCATATAATGAATATATTATAGCAACTGAGGCAAGTAATAATATTTTTGGGATAAAACGTCTTCTAAAGAATAAACTTGTAATTGAAAAGTATTCATACACCATGATAAAGAGCGCAATGATGATGTATAAAAATATCCAACAGCGAGAGCCATAGACAAATGCTTTAAGAATTATATTATTCTTGCTTACTAAAGATTCAAATATTTTAGGAATGTATAAAACTAGTGATATTATAGGTAAAACAGCAAATATATAGGCTTTTTTCCTCATTCTAACAGCAAAATCAAAGTAAGAGAAATCAAGAGCGTTAATAATTAATATTAAAGGAAATATAAAGCGGCCAAGAGCAACTAAATATCCTAATTGACCAAGTGTTAATGGCAGGTATTGCATTATATTTCTTATCGAAGAAAAGCCAAAGAGTAAAAGAGATGTTTCATTAGCAATACCACCCTTTTTGGCAACATAAATTAAAATAGATGTAATAAACAAAGCAAGAGATGCTGTCATTAAAAAGATTAATAAAGACCTTCTATTTCTTGCAAAACAAAGAAAGATAATTGAGGAGAGAACCATTAAAATGATAACAATAAGTAACATTTGAACCTCCTCTAAAAGAAATACCGCAGGTCGCCCTGCGGTAGATTTATCAGAAATTAATCACTTTGCTGCATCAAGCATTACATCAAATAATACGTAATCTGAAATCTTAGCATCCTGATTTACAGCTGAACCAAAGCCTTTCTTCTGTACTTCATAGAGCTTATTAATTGTACCATCGTTAATTTGAGAAATCAATTCAGCACTTGTAATCCATTCAGCATCACCACGCTGTGCATATGCTGTATCAAATCCTGTACCTGTTACTTTTGCAACCCATTCAGCTACCTGCTTGTAGTTGTTTGAATCAGCTCTGTAATCCATACCAGCATATAAAGCCTTAGTGAATCTTACGAGAAGGTCTCTATTATCAGCACTCCACTTCTTCATTACAATCCAAGAAGCAACAGAAGCACTTCTGTCTGAGAATGAAAGGTTATTAGCAACTACTACTGCATCAGAACCAAGAGCATCAATAACTGTGAATGAAGATGGTGACCAAGTTGCACATGCATCAAGAGAACCAGAAACCATAGCTGTTGTTAAAGCTGAAGCATCCATTTCATAACCCTTGATATCATTCATTGTTAAGCCTGCACCTTCTAAAGCCCAAAGAAGAATCTGCTCTGATGATGTACCTGATGCATAACCAACCTTTTTACCCTTAAGAGAAGCTACATCTGTAACACCCTTTGACTTGCTACCTACGATAGCATCACCATTACCAACGTGTGAGAAAGCGAAGATATCTGCTTTACCGTTGATACAAAGCTTATGTGCACCATGTCCAATATATCCGATATCAATTGAACCAGATTCCATAGCTGAGATAATTGTAGGACCATCAGCAAACTCAAAGAGTTCTACTTTGATTCCTTGTTCCTCGAAAGCACCTGTATTCATTGCAGAAACAAGAGTACAAAGTGATGCATAGTTTGACATATATGCAACACGAACTGTGTCTAACTGCTTAGCTGAAGAAGTTGTTTCAGCAGCACCGTTTGCAAATACACTTGTCATTGCAATAAGAGCAATCATTAAGATAGCAATAGCTTTTTTCATTTTTTCTCTCCTTTTTTTATTTCCTGACCTCAAGGTATTCCTGATATACCTGTGACCAAATTAAATTCTTTAACTCTAAAAATCTTGGGCTCATCTTAGTCTCCTGATTTCTAGGATATGGGATATCAACATCAACAATATTCTTAATTCTACCTGGGCGAGCAGACATTATTACTACTCTCTGTCCAAGAATTAAGGCTTCATCAACATCATGTGTAATAAAGAAGCATGTCTTTTGTTCCTTTTCCCAAGTATCAAGAAGCTCCTGTTGTAGCTGAGTTCTTGTTTGAGCATCAAGAGCACCAAATGGTTCATCCATTAAAAGTACTTCAGGGTTAGCAGCATATGCTCTTGCAATTGCAACACGCTGCTTCATACCACCAGAAAGTTCTTTAGGATAGTGGTTCTCAAACTTCTCAAGATCTACCATCTTGATATATTTTCTTGCAATCTTTTCAGCTTCTTCACCCTTAATCCCTTTCATATTTAAAGGGAACATAACGTTCTTTAAAACTGTGAGCCAAGGGAAAAGAGCATATTGCTGGAAAACAACACCTCTTTCTGGACCTGTACCTTTAATAGGCTTGCCGTTACAAGTAATAATACCACTAGTTGGCTCTAAAAGACCTGCAAGGATATTTAACAGTGTTGATTTACCGCATCCAGAAGGACCAACTACTGTAACAAACTCATTATCCTTGATATCGAGATTAACTCCATTAAGAGCAACTACTTCACCAGTACGTCCCATATATGTCTTTTTGACATTTTCAATATGGACTTTTATATCTCTCTCTTTTCCTGCCATCCTGTAAGCTTCCTTTCGAGCAATTTGATAATCTTCTCAACGGTAATGCCGATAATACCAATGATAATGATATAAAGTAACATTGGTGCTGTTTCATAGCTATTATTTAGTGTTCTAATTCTCATTCCAAGACCAGCCATAGCGCCAGTAGATTCTGCAGCAATAAGAGTTGTGAGCGCAACTGAAGCACCAAGGCGAACTGCAGTAAGAATAAATGGTAATGATGCTGGAGCAAGAACGCGAACAAAGATATCTTTATCTTTTGCACCAAGAACACGTGCCGCTTTAATTAATGTTTCATCAATGTTAATAATACCTTGATAAATTGTAATACACATGATAAGGAATGTAGCGATAGTAATAACGATTACTTGAGGCTTTCTTCCAACACCTGCTGCAATTACAATTAGAGGTACATATGCTAGAGGTGGGATATTTCTAATAAATTGAATCCATGGCTCTATGATGTTTCTAACTGGCTTATACCAAGCCATAAGAATAGCAATTGGAAGTGCAATAATAAATCCAAGTGCATATCCAAGTCCAACACTAATTAAGCTTGATGAGATATCCTTAAATAAAAGCCCTCTTTCAATCATTACAGGAATCTGCTTAATTGTTACGATGATGTTCGGAAAACTTCTTGCAGTCTTAGGTAGTACAGACAAAAGTGTCCATAATCCAATAGCAGCAACTAATGAAAGTAGCAACCAAAGACGGCTTTTGGTTTTTTCTGAAATCCGAGAATTATCTCTCTGATTATTCTCTGCTTTAGC
>JAQYFM010000007.1 GCA_028723145.1 Spirochaetales bacterium
GTGGCGGTAGTTCACAGTAGAAGCTGCTGCATTAATTAATGAAGTAGCAGGTTCTGATAGAGTATTTTTTGCAAATAGTGGAGCTGAAGCAAATAAAGGTGCATTAAAGCTTGCAAGAAAGTATGGTAGTACAAAAGGAAAAAGTAAAATATTATCTTTTGAACACTCCTTCCATGGAATAACCTATGGCGCTGTAACCCTCACTGGTCAAGAAAAATACCATAAAGGTTTTTATCCTATGGTTCCAGATATTGAGTATGGTATTTATAACAACTTAGAAAGTGTAAAGCAAATTGTAGATGATAAATTTGCTGCAATATTTGTTGAACCTATTCAAGTTGAAGGTGGAATTATTCCAGCTAATAAAGAGTTCCTTGAAGGCTTGAGAATGCTATGCGATGAAAAAGATATGCTTTTAATATATGACTGTGTCCAGTGTGGCTGTGGTAGAACAGGATATATGTTCGCTTGGCAATATTATGGTATTCAGCCTAATATCATGACACTTGCTAAAGCAATTGGAGGAGGACTCCCCTTGTCTGCGCTATGTGCATATTCAAAAGCATCAAATGTTTTTTCCCCTGGAGACCATGCTTCAACATTTGGTGGAAATCCAATTTCATGTGCTCTTTCTACAGTAGTTATTAATGAGTTAAAGTCTGGGTTACTTGATCATGTAAAGGATGTAGGGGCTTATTTTAAGAGTAAGCTCAATGAGCTTGTTAAGCTGTATCCTAATATTTGTTCAGAGGTTAGAGGATTTGGCTTAATGCTTGGTCTTGAAGTTAAGATTACCCCTAAAACTATCATTGATAGTGCAAGAAAGAAAGGCGTCTTAATGTGCTCTGCAGGGTATGATGTTGTAAGATTTGTTCCACCATTAGTGATTACCAAAGGTGAAGTTGATGAAACAATTAAAGTCTTAAATAGTATTTTTTCGCAACTTTGATATAATCCTATCAAAAAAAAGGAAAAGTACTATTGACGAAAAAATATTAATCTTCTATTATAATTTTCGTCTTAAGACAATGCGCCCTTAGCTCACCTGGATAGAGCAACTGCCTTCTAAGCAGTAGGTGACAAGTTCGAATCTTGTAGGGCGTACGAGCCGGATTCCAAAAGGGTCCGGTTTTTTTTATATTTCAGATCTAAATGTACCTTTTTCTGTTATTTGATATCTATAAGCTTTTTTAAATTGTTTATTTGTAAATGTTGTACCCATTGAAATATAGCCAAAGAATTTAATTGGAATATTTGTGCCTTCATCTCCAAAGAGTTTTAGTTTGGCTTCGTAATAAAAAATAGGTTCAATATCTGATGAGTTTTTAAATTCAATATTTGCTGATGAATAATTAAAAAGATCATAAGAGCCATATACTCCTATCCTTAATGAATGGTTTTTAACTATTAAAAATTTTGCCCCTACGTCAAAATCTAGTGATAAATCAAAATCTGATAGTTTTATAATAATACTATTATTAAGATTATTATTACTATACCTTTTATATGCAAACATAAAGCCGTAACCTAGGTAAAAATCAAGAATGTTATCAAAAATATATCTTTTAGCACTACCAAGCATAAATGATATTGAGATATCAGATATTTTTTCTTTTGTTATTGCAAGTTTGGTTTTTCCATCTTCTTCAATCTCTTGCTGTGTTTCAATTGGTTTAATCAAGGATGCAATTGATACATAAGGCGTTTGGATACCAAAACGCATGAAAACACCATTTTTACTTTGACCTACAAAGCCAAAACCTGTGTAATCAAAACCAAACTTCTCTTTGTTAACAATACTTAAAGATTCAGAAACTGTTTTATAGAACGTAATATCATAATCTGATAAAGAGTCAACGGCCATTAATGAAAAAAGTGGCATAGTGATAATCAAAAAAATGATAAGAATTCTTTTTTTCATATTCCAATACTTAATGATAACTTTGAGATTTTGTTATGACAATATTGGATGAAAAAAATATTTTTCAAAATTTTTTAAAAATTTTTCATCTAAGTGTTGACTAATTTTTTTATTTAGGGCATTATCATCAACGTTGATTCGGGATGTCGCCTAGCGGCTATGGCGTCTGCTTTGGGAGCAGAATATCGATGGTTCGAGTCCATTCATCCCGACAAGAAAGCTGAGATCTGAAATGAGATTTCAGCTTTTTTCTTTTTTAAGTGATAAATCATTAATATCTGATTTAAATATCAATTGAAAAATTAGTTGCATATCCCTTTGATAAAATTAAATAATCATTTGTATGATAGATAAAGGATATGGGGATAGATATGGTAAACAAAGATAAAATGAAAGCATTTGAAGTATTAGATAAATTATATCCAAAAGATATTGGATTCTTATTTGCTGATACACCTTTTCAATTTCTTGTATCCGTTTGTCTATCAGCTCAAACTACTGATGCTGCGGTTATGAAAATAACCCCTATATTATTTTCAAAATATCCTGATGAAAAAGCAATTTCAAAAGCAGAATTATCTTCAGTTGAAGAAATCATTCATCCGTTAGGCTTTTATAGAGTTAAGGCGAAGAATATTATTTCTCTTGCTAAGGCTATTGTAGAACTAGGTTATATCCCTGATACAATTGAGGAGTTGATAAAGCTACCTGGAGTAGGGCGTAAGACTGCAAACTGCTATATTTTGCATATCTGCTCAAAGAGTGCAATCATTGTTGATACTCACTTTAAAAGAGTAGCTAAACGCCTTGGATTTACTGATGAAGTTGATCCTGATAAAGTAGAGCTTGATATTAAAAAACACTATGATGAAGCAATTTGGTCAAGGCTTTCTATGGTTTTAAATTTACATGGTAGAAAGTTCTGTTATAGTAAAAATCCTAACTGCGAAGCATGCCCAGTTAATGCTTATTGTAGGAGTGTAAAACCATCTAAATAAGGTTTTAGTAATACTAGGCGTTGATGCTTTGTTACTATTGGATTATTCATCTTAAATGAATTTTTTTTAGAAAAATATATTCCAGTAGGCCCTTCTTCAATGCCTAAACTTTTTTGCAATTCTTTTAATTTATTATCATCATTGGCCTTTAATAGATAACCAATATTGGTTAGTGTAAAATTGTTTTCAAATTTTAAATTAAAGTTAAAGTGAGCTCTATCAAAGGAGGTTTTTTCTGTTTTCCCAAGCATAATAAAAGGAGGGAGTGAAAAGATAGTTTCATCTCCTGTTTCTTTAAATAGATTTTTCCTTAATTGATAGAGTATTTTTTCACACTCTTTATCGCACATAAGTGCGAAAATACATTCTCTCATAAGCAAATAATACTTAATCATGGGAAAAATGAATAGAAAGACTATTTACAAAACATGCGAATATTTGTTAAAGTCAAATAGTTGCGACCTCTCACTATATCTGTCTATGCTCGAACAGATGATTTTGGGAAGACGCCCAAAGAATAAAAACAACACAAATTAAGGTGGATATAATCATGGCAAGAAGATGTGATATTTGCGGTAAGGGTACTGTTGCTGGACAGGTTGTTCCTCGTAAAGGTCAAGCTAAGAAGGACGGCGGTGTTGGTCAGCATATTGGTGTAACAAAGAAGAGAGAGTTCCGCCCAAACCTTGTTACTATTAAGACAATGATTAATGGTACTCCAAAGACAATCAAGGTTTGCACACGTTGTCTTAGAAGCGGAAAATTCCAGAAAGTAGTATAATCTTTCTCCCTTTTCCAAGAGTATGAGCCCTTTCGCAGGGCTCATGTTTGTATATAGCCATTATCGGAGGATTTTATGGAAAACTTAAGAGTACATGCCTTAGAAGGTGTAATGCTCTCAGTACCACAAGGATATGAAAAGCTGTTAAAGATTCATGGTTCATCAACAGAGGAAAGTCAAGTTTATGTAATTTCTCCTGTTCATGATGGACAGTTAGGATTATCAGGTCTTTTAGAGAGTGCTAAGAGAAAGGATGAAATCCTATGGTCTCTTTTGGAGCAGTCACAGCTAGCATGGTTAGATCTTTCTTCAAAGCTTAGTGTTAGAGACGAATTAGTTTCTTCATTAATTAGAAAAGGATTTGAGGATATGGAAGATATCCTCCGTTCTGTTTGGCTTTTAGAAGATATTTCAGAGAGTACTCAAAAGTACTTTGCTTCTTTAACAAGCTATTATCTAGCCTTAATTGCTTCAGCACACTTTAAAGCAAATAATATCACAGTATCATTAGTTCCTGCAGAAAAAGCTGTTAGACAAAAGAGTTTTACAACTGGTGCGACCTTCGTATATGGTGATTTAATTCAACCTAAAATTAAAGTACTAAGCCATGAGGGAGAGAGTGAATATACTGCATCCTTATGTGCTGTCAATGCTAATGGTGCATTAACATTTTGGAATAATAGGTCTTTATTATGTACAGCTAGAAAGAAGGATATTCCTTCTGCAAAGGTAATTGAAAGATTAACATATGCTGAAGCTACAGAATTAAGTTTCTTCGGGGCTCCTATTGTACATCCGCATTACTTTATTCCTGCTCAGAGCCAAGGTATTCCAATTGAGCTAAAGTATTGGGGGGATATTGCAAGTAAGGGAACAATTATTACAGATAAAAAGAGTATTCAAGATAGACGTTTCCCAATTAAAGCCTTCTCTGTAATGAGAGATATTTCTATTATTAACATTGAAGGTGCTGGTATGTCAGGTATTCCAGGTATTTCTTCTCGTTTGTTCACAGCATTAAGAAGAGAAGGTATTTCTGTTATCCTTATCAGCCAGGCATCTAGTGAGTACTCAATCTGTTTTGCTGTACCATCTGCTCAAGTAACAATGGCTGCAGCTTGTGCTAGATATGAATTTGAAAGTGAACTAAATAATCATCAAATTGGATCAATAAGTGCAGTTAGCAATATGGCTATTCTTGCAGCTGTTGGTGAAGTAATGAGTGGCCAAATTGGTGTATCTGGTAAGTTCTTCTCAGCTTTAGCAAAGGCAGGCGTTAACATTTCTGCAATTGCACAGGGTTCTTCTGAAAGAAATATTTCAGCAGTAATCCGCGAGTGTGATTCTCTAAAGGCACTTTCTCAAGTACATGCTTCGTTCTTCTTATCAGCACAAACAATGTCTGTAGGTCTCTTTGGACCAGGTAACATTGGTGGTACCTTCTTAGACCAGTTAGCAAGTGAGAAAGAAAGACTCCAAGCTCAATTTGGACTTGATATAAGAATTCGTGCAATTGCTAGTTCATCAAGAATGATTTTAAGTGAAGAAGGTATTGATCTTACAAAGTGGAGAGAACTATTTGAGGTCGCTTCACAAGAGTATGACTTAAATAAATTCTTATCACATGTAGGCTCTGAATATTATCCGCATTCAGTCTTAATCGATTGTACAACAAGCCAAGAACTTGCTTCTATGTATTCAAAGTTCTTAGAGAAGTTCCATGTAATTACTCCAAACAAAAAAGCTGCAACTGGTCCATATAGTTATTACAAGGAGATGTTTGAAACTTGTAAGCGTACAGGAAAAAGATTCTTGTACGAAACAACAGTAGGTGCAGGCCTTCCTGTTATCAACACCTTAAATGACTTAATCCAAACAGGTGATGAGGTTAAGAAAATTGAAGGTATGTTCTCAGGTACTCTTTCATGGCTATTTAATGAATATGATGGATCCGTTCCTTTTTCTCAGCTTGTATTACAAGCAAAGGAAATGGGATATACAGAACCAGATCCAAGAGATGACTTATCAGGTATGGACGTTGCAAGAAAGACTGTAATCTTGGCACGTGAAATTGGACTTGATGTAGAACTTGAGAATTTAAATATTGCATCTCTAGTTCCTGATACTCTCAAAGACGCATCTAAAGAAGAGTTCTTATCAAGACTTTCTGAGATGGATGATGAGATTTTATCAAAGTATAAAGAAGCTAAAGCAAAGGGTGAAGTTATTAGATATGTAGGTAGAGTTGATAACGGAAAATGCTCTGTTTCTCTTGAATCTTTTGCTTCTAACCATCCATTTGCAAGTGCATCAGGAACAGATAATGTGATAACATTCGTAACTAGCCGTTATATCGAGAGCCAACCTCTTGTTATTAAGGGCCCAGGAGCTGGTAGAGAAGTAACTGCTGGAGGTGTCTTTGCAGATTTACTCAGATTAGCAATCTACCTCGGTGCTGGAATACTCTGATTAAAGGAGAAAGATATGTACTACTATTCAACACGTGATGAAAAAAGAGAAATAAAACTTACAGCTTCTCAAGCTATTTTAAAGGGCCTTGCTGCTGATGGAGGATTATTTGTTCCATCCCAGCTTCCTGAGCTCTCAAGTAGTGTAAGCTTAGATTTAAGCTATCCATTATTTGCATATGAGACTTTAAAGCCATTTTTCGAAGGAGATGAACTTCTTGATGATTTAAAGGATATTTGTGAAGGCGCTTTTAACTTCCCTGTTGTATTAAATGATTTAAAAGATACGTCAGTTCTTGAGCTCTTCCATGGACCAACTTCTGCATTTAAAGACTTTGGTGCTCGTTTCTTAGCTTTCTCTATGGAAAAGCTTCTTGTTAAGAAGGGTGAAAAACTTTGTATCTTAGTTGCTACAAGTGGTGATACAGGTGGTGCGGTTGCTTCTGCATTCCATAAAAGACAGAACCTTTCTGTTAAGGTTCTTTTCCCAAAGGGAAGAGTTGCTGAGCGTCAGAGAAGACAGTTAACTTGTTGGGATGATAACATCACATCTTATGAAGTAAGAGGCTCATTTGATGATTGTCAAAGGATGGTAAAGAGTGCTTTTGTAGATCCTTCTCTTACAGGACTTTCAAGTGCTAACTCAATTAACCTTGGTCGTTTACTTCCTCAAATGGTTTACTATGTATATGCATCTATGCTTTATAAAGCAAGAACTGGTAAAGAGCCGGTAATTATTGTTCCATCAGGTAATGTTGGTAACTCAACTGGTGCTTTCTGGGCTAAAGCTATTGGTGCTCCAATTGAAAAGATTGTTCTTGCAGTAAATGCAAATAAAACTATTCCTGAGTATCTTGAAAGTGGTGAATATCGTCCTAGAGATAGCGTTAAGACCCTTGCTAATGCAATGGATGTTGGTGCTCCTTCTAATATGGAGAGACTATTTAACCTCTTTAAGAGTTACGATGAGATGAAAGCTAATGTTACTTCCTACTCTGTTAGTGACGAGGAAATAAAGAAAACTATTAGTGATGAGTACAATAAAGAAGGCTATATTCTTTGTCCTCATACAGCTTGTGCTGAGCGTGTTAGGTTAGATCATTACAAGGATGATGCAACAATTATTGTATCAACAGCTCATCCTGCTAAGTTTGAAACAGTAGTTGAGCCTCTTATTGGTAAAACTGTTGAAATGCCTCCTGCATTAAGTAAGCTAGTTAATATGCCAAGTAACTACAAGGAAATTTCAACTGATTACAAAGAATTATTCTAATAGAAAAATGGGGGTGCGATGCACTCCTCTTTTTAATTAAGCCACTTTCCTTTTTTGTAGTAAAATAAGAACATTATTGAGGTTATTACCCAAGTAATAGGGTAGCATAGAATAACGGTGCCTAGTGTATTAAAGAATGGAACAGCCATGAAAATCCATAGTACTCTAAAACCGCAAATACCAGTTAAACAAATAATTGTTGGAACTAATGCCTTGCCTGCACCTCTAATTGCTCCTGATAATATTTCAACAAGAATATATGTAAAAAATAGTGGAGCAATTGTGTAAATTATCTCAACACCAATATCAATTACATTTTTATCATTTGTAAATAACATATATGCATAGCGTGCAAATAAGCAATAAATAATACTAAGGACAAATGTAGTTATAGCAGAGAATAGAACAGTAGTCCAAATACCTTTTTTTACTCTATCTTTTTTACCTGCTCCATAGTTTTGGCCAACAAATGTTGTAATAGCTATTCCAAATGCATTAATAATCATCCAGAACATACAATCTAACTTTCCATAAGCAGCCCATGCAGCAGCTGTATCGGTTCCAAAGCTATTTACACTACTTTGAATAAGTAAATTACTAAATGTATAGAGCATTGATTGAATGCCTGATGGAAGACCTATTCTTATCATTTCTTTAAATTCTGATGTATAAATTCTGCTTGTTGAGATTTTAAAGTTTATTTCTCCCTTTATTTTACTTAAGCTAACTAAGGTAAGGACCATTGATATACCTTGAGAAATGACAGTTGCAAATGCTGCACCTTCAACACCAAGCTTCAAGATACCAATAAAAACTATATCTAAAAGGATATTACATAAGCATCCTATTATTAAAAAATATAGAGGATGTCTTGAGTCTCCTAAAGCTCTAAATATACCAGTTCCCATGTTAAACATAACAAGAGTAACAGAGCCTAAATAATAAATTCTCATATATGAGAGAGCATCTAGAATAATATCTTCTGGTGTTTTTATAATTTCAAGTGAAGCCTTGGCCGATAGTAAGCCAAAGATAGTAATTAATATACTACTTATTATTGCTATCGCCATTGCTGTGGATATTGCTTTGTTTGTTCTATTGCTATCACCTGAACCATAGCGATGGGATATTACTACAGATGCACCAGATGCTAAACCTGTAAAAAATCCAATAAGTAAATTAATAATTGTACTTGTTCCACCACCGACGGCGGCTAATGCACTCTTTCCTAAAAACTGTCCAACAATTATGGCATCAACTGTGTTATATAGTTGTTGGAAAAAAGTTCCAAATAGAATAGGGAAGAAGAAGTATAATATAGCCTTCCAAATAGGTCCCTCTAAAATTGCATTTTTATCGTTACTCATATCGTGCGACATTATAGTGATGTTATTAAAAAATTATAAGTAGTTGAAATAACCTAATAAAAATATTATAGTTAGTTAAGACTAACACGAGGTGTATTATGGCAACAATTATAGTTTTATTAGTAATTTTACTTTTAGTTGGATTAGCACTTAGATCATTAAAGAAGAAGGGGCATTGTTCCTCATGCTCTTCTTGTCATGGCTGTGATGCTGCTAAACATTTTGAAGATGAGATTAATAAAAAATGCTGCTGTAAATAAGCTACAGCAGCACTCACTTTTCTAGCAAAGTCTACATGTTGGAAGACTTCTAATTGCGAGAATTGTTGCAGAGCCTTTACCAAATAGATTATCCATTTTAGTAATGTACTCATTTAATAAATCATCTGGTACATACGCTTGAATAGTTCCTGCAAAACCACCACCATGTACTCTTACAACACCCTTATCTTTTAAGATGCTTTCACTTAATGCAATTCCAATTGAAAGTCCCTGCTCAAATGGGGCAGATGAAGCGTAGACATTTTGTAGAAATCTAAAAGATGAATTACCGCTATCTTGAACACCCTTTAAATAAGCATCAAAGTCTTTGTTTTCAAGTGCTTGAAGCATTGCCTTTACTCTCTCATTTTCACATAAATAGTGGTAAGTTCTTAAGACTGCTCGATCATTATTAATCTCTTTTCTAATATCTGCCATCTTTGCTATGAATTCTTCTAGTGATACATCTCTTAATACAGCTTTGCCAAAATATGATGCAACCATCTTCATCTCTGCTGGAACAGCAGCATATTCTCCTGTTAAATCAGCATGATTTCCTTTAGTATCTACAATAACTAGATTATATCCATAGTCTTTGAAATTAACATCAAGAGCTGTTACTTCAGGGTTTTTAGCGTCCTTGAAATCAATTCCTACAATTCCACCATTTGCACATCCTATTTGATCCATTAATCCTGATGGTTTACCGAAGTATACATTTTCAGCATATTGGCTAATTTTTGCAAGTTCTACAGGTGGAAGTTTATCCTCATTAAATAAATTATTGAAAATCTCAGCAATTAATACTTCAATAGCTGCAGATGAAGATAAACCAGAACCCTTCAAAACTCTAGTTGTTGTATTTGCTTCAAAACCTCCAGTTTTTAAGCCTCGCTGCTTAAATGCAGCAGCAATACCTCTTATTAAAGAAGAAGTAGTATTTTTTTCATTTTCTTTAATTTCTAAATCTGAGATATCAACATCATCAACTGGAAAGCCTTCACTCTTTAAAATTACTCTACTATCATCACGAAGTGAAACAGCAGCAATTGTATCGAGATTAATTGTACCGGTAATAACTAAACCTAGGTTGTGGTCTGTGTGGTTACCTGCAATTTCTGTACGTCCTGCAGTTGAGAATAGAGCAACATCTTTCTTTGCTCCAAATTGTCTTTCATGCTCCTTTAATAAACTTTCAAAGCGAGCATCCATATCCTTTTTGTCAAAATTTGTTCCATATAGTCCTTGATAAAGGTGGCTAATGTCTTTCATGTTACCCTCCAATTTAAAGTCTAACAGAAAGAGATGTAAAAAGATATTGCTTTGTCAGAAAATATGAGAAAAGAAGGATTTTAATTTTTTTTCTTTTAAAAGTATATCAATTGCCCTTCTAAGCTCTCTTTCTCCTATGTTATTAAAGATTTTTTTCCGTTTTAAAAACTTTAATAATGTATTCTTGGTAAATAAAAATCTGAATAACTTTACATACTTTAATATTTCTTTTTCACCCCAGCAAGGAGTGTATATGTTCATACAGCCATCACAACCTTGACATTCATCGAGTAACTCTTTACCCATTAAGGAAATTAACTTCTCTCTTATACATCCATTTGAGCTAAATACTTCTTTTAGCGGGCTATCTTCATCTGGTTTTATTAAAACATAAGCATGTGCAATAGAGCCATCTCGGCCAGCTCTCCCCGATTCTTGAAGATAGTCACTAGCTGTTTTTGATATATCATAGTGAATAACACTTTTAATATCTTTCTTGTTTACGCCCATTCCATATGCAACTGTTGCAACCATCACACTGTCTTTACTATTAAAAAAGGCTTTTTCTATTTCTAACCGTGAGGCAGATGAAAGACCTGCATGATAATACATAGTATTAAAATACTTACTTAATTTAAGTGCTAATTCCTCTGTTCTTTTTCGAGAACTAGTAAAGACTATTGCAGGTCTTTTTGACTTATCTGAAAGAAGCATTACAATATCCATTAAAGGAAAAAGTGATCTTACCCTATGATAAATTATGTTTTCTCTATTCATTGAAGCTTGAATGATTTTAGGCTTTGTTAGGAAAATAAGTGAAGATAATCTCTTTTCAGTGTAGCTATCAAGAGTAGCAGTGAAGGCAAGTGTTTGATTTGGATTTAATCGTTTAATTACATCTTTTGAGCTTAAATAAGTTGGTCTAAATGATTCACCCCAAGAAATAACAGTATGAGCTTCATCAAATACAATAAGGGATATTTTTTTAGTAGATAAAAATGAAAGTATCACAGGGTTCATTAAAGATTCCATGCTGGTAATTACTATTTTTTTTCCCCCGCTCATGATATCGAGAAGTGCCTTTTTTTTATCGTTTTCACTTGTTAAAACAACGTGCTTTATATTTAATTTATTTAGTGAATTACTTTGGTCCCTAATTAAGGCTAAAATTGGATATATTATAATTGTTATCCCTGTAGCAAGAACCGCTGGAAGTTGAAAGCAAAGACTCTTTCCTCCTCCTGTTGGCAAAATCGCTATTAAAGAACCATTATCACTATTAAAGCCAGAAATAATTTCTTTAATGATTTCTTTCTGAAATGGTCTTAAGTTATCAATTTTAAAAACGTGTTTTGCTGTTTCTTCTATTAATTTATCCATATAAATAATAGAAGAATAATGAAGTATAATAATTTATAATAAACAAATATACCGAAATTAGAATGTAATTAGGATAGTTATTAATAAAGTATGGTATAAAAATGCCTCAGATTTTACTCTGAGGCAGATAATTTATTTTGCTGGACGAGCAATAATGCTTTCAAGCTCTGGAGTCTTTTTAAGGTTTTCTACTAAGCCTCTAGCTCTAGCCTTGTTTACATAGTCTGGAGATTCGAAGGTGTAGTGGAAGTTAGTATGGATATCATATGTTCCATTCATAAGAGCAAATGCATCTTCTGTCATTACAAGCTCTTCGTCTGTTGGAATAACGAAAATCTTAACAGGAGAATCATCTGTGCTGATACATGTTTCAGTATTTCTGCAGTGTGAAAGAGCATTCTTCTTTTCATCAAGCTTAATACCAAAATTCTCAAGTCCTGAAAGTGCACCCTTTCTAATGTGGTCACCCATTTCGCCAACACCAGCTGTGAATACAACTGCATCAACGCGGCCAAGGAGAGCTGCGTAAGCACCGATATACTTCTTAATTCTATGAACTTCCATATCGATACCAAGCTGAGCAAGCTTATCTCCATCTTTTGCTGCTGCCTGTACATCTCTTCTATCTGACTTGCCACATAAACCAATTAGGCCAGACTTTTTGTTAAGAATTGTATCCATTTCAGCTGCAGTAACACCGAGGTTTTTGCACATATATGGAATAATTGCTGGATCCATGTCACCACTTCTAGAACCCATTACGAGACCCTCAAGTGGAGTAAGACCCATTGATGTATCAATACATACACCATTTTTTACTGCACAACCAGAAGCACCGTTACCAATGTGCATGATGATTACATTAGTATCTTTGTTTTCTTTACCAAGGAGAACTGCAGCTCTCTTAGCGCAGTAAAGGTGGCTTGTTCCGTGGAAGCCATAGCGACGTACGTTGTAGTCTTTATACCATGAATATGGAACAGCATACATGTAAGCAGCTTCTTCCATTGTCTGGTGCCAAGCTGTATCCATGATAATAGCCTGAGGAACATTTGGCATGAGCTTTCTTGCAACTTCAATACCCATTATATTTGCTGGCATGTGAAGAGGACCAAGTGGGATGATTTCCTTAAGCTTCTCAATTACTTCATCTGTTACAAGTGTTGACTTCTTAAAGTATTCGCCACCATGAAGTACTCTGTGACCTACTGCACCAATTTCATCTAGGCTCTTGATACAACCATATTTTTCATCAACAAGCATCTTTAATACGAGCTGAATAGCTTCCATATGTGTTGGTGATGAGAAGCGCTCTTGATATACTTCTTTACCTGTGGACTTCTGCTCAATTGTAGAATATTCAAGGCCGATTCTTTCAACGATACCTACAGCAAGGACATCCTTATTGTCCCAGTCATAGACCTGATACTTGGCAGAGGAACTGCCACAGTTTAAAGTGAGAATTACCATCTATTTTCTCCTAAAACTAATAATTTTCTTTTTATGTTATTAATTTAAACATCAATATTACTTTTTCTCAATCTTCATCTTTTGAAAAAAAACGATATTTTTTTGCTATTATTAATATGAAGACAAAGATTATCACACTTTTACTACTTATTTCACTTCCCCTTGGTGCGGTAAGTACTACTTTTTCATCAAATGGTATTAAAATTAGTGACTATAATTTTTCACTTGATTTTGACTCGTTATCCTTTAGCTATAATAAAAATGGCTTTCAAGTAGGTAAAATTAACCTTTTCTCGCTTTCGGAATTGCTTTACCCATTCGATTACATTTGGGAGGGAAAAGTTGAAAGAAATAGGACAAATAATCAAAATGGAATTAGCTATAATAGTGATAATGTTGATTTCTTTTTACTAAGTAACAATAGGTTCTCAGTAGGAAGTAGAGTTAATCTATCCTGTTTTTCCCTTTCATTTATTCGATATAAAAGTGGTAATGTTGGAAATAGTCTTTACTCAGATAGCTTAAATCGAGGAGGAGGGGATGGTGAAAACATTATTCTAAAGTATAATGGTAAGCACATTTTGTTTAAAACTGTCTTTTCTTTTTCAAATTATAATCCATTAGCAATAATGTATACATTTGCTGTTAACTATAAACACTTAACTTTGAGTTCATCTTATGGAAAGTTTAATTCATTTGAAGAAGAATTAAATCCCAAACTCCTAGTATTAACAGGAGATATCAATAATAAAAATTTAGATATCAGTGTCACTTACTCTCTTGGAGAAGATCCTTATATTGGCGGTTCTTTTAGAACTACACAATTGATAAATAATGTACGTTTTAGATATGAAAAGTTAATTCTAAAGAGTGAGTATAAGATTTCTTTTTCAAGTAAAGGAAAATATAGTAAAGAACATCAATATGAGGTATTCTTTTCTCATTTTGGATTTAAATGGAATAACTTTAATGATGTTTCATACATTTTTAAAAAGGATTATTTTAGATTTGAAAGTAATTTAAAAACATTTGCTATTACTATATCAATTGATAAGGAAAAGTTTTCTCTATATTTATTTATGAATAGTGATTTTAAAATTAGAACATCAGTTTCATTAAAACTTTAATTAATAATCTGAATTTCAAATTCAAGATCTATTCCTGTTTTAGCTTTTACCCTTTCCTTTATAAGGAGGGCAAGCTTGATATAGTCTTCTGAATTTGGTTTATCTGTAAAAGTGATAAAATTTCCATGTTTATTGCTTACTTCAGCGCTATTAAATTTTAAGCCTTTTAGTCCAAGGCTATCAATTAATAATCCTGCACTTTTACCATTTGGATTTTTAAAGACACATCCTAAGGATTTGTGATCAAAGTGTCCTAATTCCTTTCTTATTTTTAATACTTCATTTTTCTTATTAAGAAGGAGTCGTCTATCTTCACATTTATTAAGAGAAAAAGTAGCACTAACAATTATTGCTCCTTGCTGGAGATTGGACTTTCGATAACTAAATAGTTCTTTAGAATTTTTTAGTTTGATAATACTTCCATCCTCAAGCATTATATCGATGGATTCTAGGTAATCTGAGATTGAAGAGCCAAAGGCCCCTGCATTTCCAAATAATGCCCCACCTAGGCTTCCAGGAAGACCTGCAAGACTTTCAAGGCCAGATAAATTATTTTCTATTGAAGTATTTACAATTTTATTAATGCTTTCTCCTGCAAAAGAAACTAAAGTATTTTGTTCTATTTTTATTCCTTTAAGTTTTGTAGTTACTATTGTTAGCCCTTCAATTATGGGTGCTAAAATTAGAGTGTTTGTAAGACTACCTAATACTGTTAATTTTAACTTTCTTTCATTTGCATATTTAACAGCAAGTCTTAGGTCTTCCACACTTTGTGGAAAAACTAAATTCAATGCTATTCCTCCACAATTAATTGGTGATATTAGTGATGTGTCGAAAGAGGTATGAATGTTGATTTTTTCCTTTGAAATGCTTACATTAGATACCATATATAATAGTCTAATAAGGAGAAATAGTGTATGTCAATTAAGCTTTACAACACAATGAGTAGAAGACCAGAAGAGTTTAAATCAATTGAAGATAATAAGGTCTCCATGTACTGTTGTGGCCCTACTGTTTATAACTATGCTCACATTGGCAACCTTAGAACATATATATTTGAGGATATACTTCATAGAACACTTCAGCATGCTGGATATGATGTAAAGCATGTAATGAATATTACAGATGTTGGGCACTTAACAGGTGATGGTGATGATGGTGAAGATAAATTAAATAAGAGAGCTAAGGAAACTGGCAAAAGTGTTTGGGATATTGCTCAATTTTATACAGATGCTTTCTTTAAAGATGAAAGTCATTTAAATATCGTAAGACCAAATATCGTATGTAAGGCAACTGATCATATTCAGGATATGATTGAGTTAATTAAAAAGCTTGAAGCAAATGGTCACACCTATGTTAGTGGGGGAAATGTATATTTCTCAATCGATACAATTGACGATTATGGTAAGCTTGCTGGATTAAGACTAGATGATCTTAAAGAAGGTGCTAGAATCGAGGTTGATAGCAATAAGAAAAATCCAAAGGACTTTGTACTTTGGTTTACTAATTCCAAGTTCAAGGACCAGGCAATGGTTTGGCCATCACCATGGGGCGTAGGTTATCCAGGTTGGCACATTGAATGTTCTGCAATGAGTAGTAAGTATCTTGGTGATCACTTTGATATTCACTGTGGTGGTATTGATGCTATTCCTGTTCACCATACAAATGAAATTGCTCAAAGTGAAGCTGCAAGTGGCAAAAAACCTTGGGTAAATTATTGGTGCCATGGAGAGTTCTTGCTCAACGATAAGGGTAAGATGAGTAAATCATCTGGCGAATTCTTAACTCTCTCAGTTTTAGAGTCTAAAGGTTATGATGCTCTTGACTATAGATATTTCTGTCTCTCGGGCCACTATAGAAGTCAGTTAAAGTTCTCATTTGAAGCTCTCGATCACGCAAAGAGTGCAAGAGAGAGTTTAGTTAAGAGAGTTGCTGAATTAAAGAATAGTAGTGTATGTGATCTTGGTCAGAAGGCTCAAGATTATAAGAATCAATTCTTTGCAGCTATGGAGAACGACTTAATGGCTCCACAGGCTCTTGCAGTTTTATGGTCAATGTTAAAGGACAAAGATGTTACTGATGGTGAAAAGCTTGCATTAGTTCTTGAAATGGATCAAATCCTTGGTTTAAGACTTGATGAAGTAAAGCCATTAAGTGAAACAAAAGATGATATTCCAGAAGATGTAAAGGCCTTAGCATTAAAGAGAGCTCAGGCAAAAAAGGAAAAGAACTTTGCACTTGCTGATGAAATTAGAAACACTCTAAAGGATATGGGATATATCGTAAAGGATACACCTCAAGGACCTGTTCTTGAGAGAGTGTAACCTTTGAGCATAAAGGGCGTTTACAGTTATGGAAATCAGAAGTACAGACCAAAGTGATTTTAGACGCGTCTATAATGAGTGCTATGCTTTGTTGATGAAAATTTGTTATCACATTGTGTATAACATTGACATTGCACAGGACCTTGTTCAAGAAGCGTTTGAGCGCTTTTATATGAAGAACATGAGCTTCCCATCTGATGAAGATGCGAAGTATTGGCTCATTAGGGTCTCAAAGAATTTGGCTTTAAACCATGTGAGGAAAAATAAGCGGGAGATAAACATGGTTGAAAAGGTCAAGCAAATGCCAACTTCATCGTCTTACGTTGTCGATGGTGTTAAAGAACTTGCTGACAAGGAGACTATCAAGGAGGTTAGGGCAGCAATTGAAATGCTACCTGATAACCTTAAGATGGTTATTACTCTTAAAGAGTATGGAGACCTTGATTACAAAGCTATTGGCAAGATTCTTGGGATTTCCGAGAGTAATGTAAAGGTGAGGGTTCACAGAGCACGTAAAAAGCTCGAAGAGCTTCTTACTAAGGAGGATGGCTATGTGTATTGACGATGGATTACTATCTTCTTACCTAGATGGAGAGCTCTCAGAGCCTTATAAAAGTCAGGTTGAGGAGCATCTTTCGTATTGTACTGCATGTCAAAATAGGCTTGAAAAACTAAAGAAGCTCGATTCTATCATCAAGGGTGTGGGGCCTAGCGATGAAGAATTAACTCAAAGGCAGGAACAAACACTTTCAATACTTGAAAAGAAGTGTTTTTCACAGAAAAAATTGGGGTTCTGGAGAAGAAAACTGGAAGTATCAATACCATCTATGGTAACTGCAGCTGCAGGTATTATTGTAGTATTTATTGGTTCTTTTGCTCTTTTTGGTCACTCTGGTAGTAATACAAGTGATATTATGCCATCCTTTAGCGCACAAGCGGGGAGTGAAAATGTTCACCTTGTATCAACAAGAGAGCAGGGCTTAGATGCTTACTCACTTGAGGAGATAATGCTCTATCTTGATAGCAAGGGTTACAATGTTGATATTTCAATTAAAGGTTTAAAACCTATTGAATAAAGATAGAAGCGGATAATCAAAAATATGACTATCCGCTTCTTTTTTTATTATTACATTTACTGTACCTTTATAACTCTTTTTGCTAAGATGTATTGACTATTATTTTAATCGGAGGATGGTTATGAAGGCAGTAGAACTCTCAAAGTCCTATAACCCAAAGGATTTTGAAGACAGAATTTATACACAATGGGTTGACGGTAAGTGTTTTGGACCACAGAAAGAAGGTAATGAACATTTCTCCGTCGTGATGCCACCTCCAAACGTCACAGGTATTCTTCACATGGGTCATGCCCTAAATAATAACTTACAAGACATTATTGTTCGCTACCAAAGAATGCAAGGTAAGAATACTCTTTGGGTTCCTGGAACAGACCATGCAGGTATTGCAACTCAAAACGTTGTTGAGCGTCAACTTGCAAAAGAAGGTTTAAGAAGACAGGACCTTGGAAGAGAGAAGTTTATTGAGCGTACTTGGGAAGTAAAACATAAGCACCATGCAATTATCTCATCTCAGCTTAAGAAGATGGGTTGTTCTTGTGATTGGGATCATGAAAGATTTACAATGGATGAAGGACTTTCTAAGGCTGTAAGAGAAGCTTTCGTTACTTTATATGAAAGAGGATTGATTTACAAAGGAAAGTACCTTGTAAACTATTGCCCAAAGTGTGGTACTGCACTTGCAGATGATGAAGTTGAATATGAGAATATGCCAGGACATCTTTATGATGTTCGATATCCATATGCAGATGGATCTGGTTATATTACTGTTGCAACTACTCGTCCTGAAACAATGTTTGGTGATGTCGCTGTTGCTGTTAACCCAGATGATGAACGCTATAAGGATGTAGTAGGAAAGATGCTTATCCTTCCATTAATGGGTAAAGAAATTCCTATTATTGCAGATCAATTTGTTGATAAAGAATTCGGTACAGGTATGGTAAAAATTACTCCTGCACACGATCCTAACGACTGGGAATGTGGTAAGAGACATAATTTAGAGGCAATTAATCTGTTAAATCCTGATGGAACTCTCAATGAAAATGTTCCTGAAAAATATCGTGGTTTGGATCCAATTAAAGCACGTGAACTAGTTGTAAAAGACTTAGAAGAGGGCGGATATTTAGTTGGAATTAAGGACCATGCACACGATGTTGGTCATTGCTATCGCTGTCATACAGTAGTTGAACCATATCTTTCAGAGCAGTGGTTCGTATCAATGAAGGGAATGGCTGATAAAGCATTAAAGGCTTGGAAGGATGGAGATATTCAATTCTATCCTAAGAGATGGGAAAATACTTACACACACTGGATGGAGAACATTCGTGACTGGTGTATTTCTCGTCAGCTTTGGTGGGGCCATAGAATTCCTGTATGGTACTGTGATGATTGTGGTGAAATGATTGTATCAAGAACAGATGTAGATACTTGTCCTAAGTGTGGCTCAAAACATCTCCATCAAGATAACGATGTACTTGATACATGGTTCTCATCTTGGCTATGGCCATTCTCAACTCTTGGTTGGCCTGATAAGACTCCAGACTTAAGCACATTCTTCCCAACACAGACTCTTGTTTCTGCATATGATATCATTTTCTTCTGGATCAGTAGAATGATTATGGCTTCTGAAGAATTTATGGGCCAAGCTCCATTTAAAGATATCGTTATCACAGGATTAGTACGTGATAAGCAGGGTAGAAAGATGAGTAAGAGCCTTGGTAATGGTATTGACCCACTTGAGGTTATTGACCTCTATGGTGCAGATGCTATGAAGTTTACTCTCTGTTACCTTGCAGCACAGGGTCAAGATGTTCAGGTTGATATGGACTCATTTAAGATGGGCTCAAGATTTGCAAATAAGATTTGGAATGCAACACGTTTCTTGCTTATGAATTTAGAGGGTAGAAACCTTGTTGATATCACACCTGATAAGCTTAATACAATGGATAAGTGGATTTACCACCAGCTTAACGATGCTATTAACACTATTAATAAGGCAATGGCTGGATACCGCTTCAACGAAGCAGCTCAAGCTGTATATTCATTCTTCTGGAATGACTACTGTGACTGGTATATTGAAGCAAGTAAGATGAAGCTTTTGCGTGGAAGTGATGAAGAAAAGGATCTTGCTATTTCAATTCTTATGGATGTCCTTGAAAAGTCTATGAGATTAATGCACCCATACTTATCATTTGTTACAGAAGAAATTTATCAAAAACTTCCTAACAATAAGGGTATGTTAATTAGTCAGGATTATCCAAAATTTGATAGTGCTTTTGATTTTGCAGAGGAGTCAAAGTTAGTAGGAGAGCTTCAGGAGGCAGTTAAGATTGTTCGTTCTGTTAGAAGTAAGCTTGGTATTGCTCCAGAGAAAAAGTTACATGTAGTAATTAGACCTTCTGAAGGTTTCTATGCAACAGATACCTTTATCAGTGAAAAGAATTTAATGGCTACATTTATGGGTGCTGGCACTCTTGAAATTGATACTGATAATCAAATTGATTGCTCTAAAGCATTCCCTTCTTCTGCACTTGGTTTTGAGGTATTTACATTTGTTCGTGAGGCTATTGATGTTGAAGCAGAAATTAAGAAGCTTACAGCAGAAATTGAGAAGGCAGAGAAGAATCTTAGTCAGAGCAACAAAAAGCTTTCAAATGAACAGTTTGTAAAGAATGCCAAGAAGGAAGCTATTGAAAAAGAGAGAAGCAAGAAGGCTGAATTTGAAGAAGTAATTCAGAAATCAAATGAACACATTGCTTTGTTAAAGACTCTTTAAAAAAGTATTTGCTTAAAATAATAGACCACAGCTTTTTCAAAAAGTTGTGGTCTATTTGTTTTTAAAAATAGAAACTAATAAACTGTCCCTCAATTAACTTCTTCTTTTTCTTTTGCTTCCTGGATTTCACTTCTTCTTTCTTTACAAAGTTTACTAATCTCGGCGAGTGCTTTTCTTGCACGTGTACCACTTGCTTTTATCCCTTTTTCCTCAAAGCGCTGAGATTCTGAGAGATAAGTATGAAATTGTTCAATCAACTGTTCGTGTATTGTCATTTCTGTGGTTTCTCCTTCTTAAGTATTGTATTCTGCATTAATAGTAACACAAGATTTTATCAATGCAATAAAAAAATGCATTATATGACAATTATTTGGTTTTGTATTTTGTATACATTATTATAACTCCTTAATATAAAATAATTAATTTATGCAAAATGTATTATTAGTAATACTGTTGTTATAATAATAACAATACTGCAAATTGATAAAAAGAAAGGTGACTAAATCATTAGCCACCCTGAAATTAAGTTAATTAAGTGTTTTTATATCTGATTCGCTTCTGAGTATATAGCCTTTTTTTAGCTTTTTATCGGTTATTAAATAACCTTTCTTTCCATGGTCAAGTTTTGCAATCTCATGACCATCCTCATCAACTAAGCGAAAGCTATCATCAGCAATACTATAGATATCAGGCCCAAGATATTCGACCATCTTTCCACATTTTATTTGGTTTCTTACATCTACTGCGTATTTACCTTTTCCTAAATCCTCTAAAATTGTACCAAGATACATATATTCTCTTTGGTAGCCATAACTGGTAGGACGGTTAATAGCGCCTTCATTGCTATCACGACCATAGAAGAATCCTGTAGAGAATTCTCTATGTGAAACATTGAAAATATCTCTTCTAAAGATATCTTTATCTACATCGTTATCAAGTGCCTTTCTGTAAGCTCTTGTAACAACTGCAACGTAGTAAACACTCTTCATTCTACCTTCGATTTTTAATGAAGAAAGTCCTGCATTCCTTAAATCCTCAAGGTGATCAATCATACAAAGATCCTTGCTAGAAAGAATTGTTGTATACCCAGATTCATCCTCTTCGATTGGATAATATATTCCTTTTCTTTCTTCTTCTTCTAATGCGTAGTGAAGCTTATAATTCCATCTGCAGGTATGAGAGCAGTCACCTTGGTTAGCACTTCTTCCTGTTAAGAATGAAGAAAGAAGACAACGACCTGAATAACTCATGCACATTGCACCATGTACAAATGCTTCAAGCTCGAGTTCAGGAACGCTATCCTTTATTCTTTTAATATCATCAAGAGAAGCTTCACGACCGAGAATTACTCTTTCAAATCCCATATCATGGTACATCTTTGCACTTTCACTATTTATGCAACTTGCTTGAGTTGATAGGTGAAGGGCTTTTGAAGGAAGATACTTTTTAAAGAGAGGAACAAGACCGATGTCCGTAATGATAAAGGCATCAAAAGGGGAGTCTTTGAGCGTTGGTAAAAACTCTTTTACTTCTTGAATTTGCTTCTCACTGAAGATGATATTCATAGTACAGTAAAGCTTTTTACCACTCTCTGCTTTGATGCGTTTTACTTCTTCAAGTTCATCTTCTTTAAAGTTTCCAGCATTCTTTCTTAAGGAATAATTGGTTAAGCCCATGTAGCAAGCATCTGCACCAAAATTAATTGCAGTTTTTAATTTTTCAACATTGCCTGCAGGGGATAATAGTTCGATATTACTCATTAATTGCCCTCTTTGTTAGTTCGGTAAGTAACTCTTGAAGATATTTTGATTCACTTTCGTTCTTTTCTTTTTCTTCAATTCTCTTCTTTTCATCTAGTTTTAAGTAATCTTCTTCTGATAAGCGAGTATGTTTATCGTTAGGGAAGCTTATAGCTAAGACCTCTTGCATATCCTTAACAGGACAGAAGGTAATACCACTTTTAACCTCATCTGATAGCTTATCTAAATCATTGCGGTTTGCATATGGAATTATTATTGTATTAATACCACATCTTTTTGCTGCTAAGATTTTCTCCTTTAACCCACCAATAGGCATTACTTTACCTGTTAATGTAAGTTCACCTGTCATAGCAAGATTTTGCTTCATAACTTGGCCTGTTAATAGAGAGTATAGTGCTACAGTAAGTGTTATACCTGCAGAAGGCCCATCCTTTGGAGTTGCTCCCTCTGGAATATGAAGGTGTACGTTATTTCTTTCAAAGAAGGAATAATCGATATTTCTTCTAACTGCTTCTCTTTTAAGATATGTCCAAGCGATGTTTACAGATTCCTTCATTACATCACCTAGTTGGCCTGTTATTGATAACTCACCTTTACCAGGATAGTTTTCTGCTTCAATTAACAGGGTATCACCACCCATACTTGTCCAAGCAAGACCAATAGATGTTCCAATTTTGTCAGCTTTCTTTACCTCTTCCTCATTAAAAGGTGCTTTACCTAAATACTTAACAACTAATTCATCTGTAACAGTAATAGGGAATTTAAACTCAGGATCTGTTAAAGACTCTTTTGCAATCTTTCTATTTATTTTATCAAGTGCCTTTTCAAAGTTTCTAACTCCTGCTTCTCTTGCATACCCTTCTGCAATTGATAAAAGAACCTTTGGTGAATATTTTACATCTTTTTTACTTAAGCCATTCTTTTCTAAGCTCTTTGGTAAAAGATATTTTTTACCAATATTAAGCTTTTCATTGGAAGTGTAACCAGATAACTCAATAATCTCCATTCTATCGAGAAGTGGGGAAGGGATGGTATCTAAGGTGTTAGCTGTAACAATGAATAAAACCTGTGAAATATCAAAAGGTAAATCAAGATAGCGATCTCTGAACTCTTTATTCTGTTCAGGATCAAGAGCCTCTAGAAGTGCTGATGCCGGGTCCCCTTGATAGCTTTCTCCCATTTTATCAATTTCATCGATTAAGAAAACAGGACTCTTAGTTTTTACAATCTTTAAGCCCTGAATAATCTTTCCAGGAAGTGCACCTACATATGTTCTTCTATGACCTTTGATTTCAGCTTCATCTTTCATTCCACCGACACTGAAGCGATAACACTTTTTACCAATAGCCTTTGCAATTGATAATCCAATACTTGTCTTACCAACTCCTGGAGGACCAACAAGACAGATGATAGCACCCTTAGTGTCCATCTTTCTTTTTCTAACAGCTAAGAATTCTAATACTCTATCCTTAACTTCATCCATTCCATAGTGTTCGTTATCCAAAATTCTTTGAGCTTTTTTTAAGTCAAAGTCTTTAAATGGTTCATCCTTCCATGGAAGCTGACTAATTGTCTGAAGATAGTTTAAGCATAGAGAGTACTCAGGAGAGTTAGGTTCAAGAGATGTAAAACGAGCATATTCGTTTTCTACAGTTTCTTTAGCCTCTCCTTTTAAATTTAGCTTATCTAAGTCAGCTTTTAATCTTTCAACCAAGTCTGTTTTATTTTGTACAATACCTAGTTCTTTTTGAATCTGTCTTAACTCTTCACGTAGAAAATAATCTCTTTGGCTCTTTTCAAGTTTTTTATTTACATGTTCTCTAATTGAGCCTTGAATTTGAATTATTCTCTTTTCTTCTTCGATGTGAAATAATACACTTTCAATACGTTTTTTTACATCTAATTCTTCAAGAATTTTTTGCATCTTATCAGGATCTATTGATAAAATAGATGCCATGTAGTCAGCAAACTTAGAAGGATCATCGATATTAACCAAATTTAGTCTATTTTCTTCACTGAACATAGGCATTCTTTGATTCATAGCTTTAAACTCATCGTTTAATGATCTGACCCAAGCCTTTAATCTTTCTTTATCATAAGGTTTATCTTGAAGATATGTTACTTTAGCGCTTAATGCACCATCATTTAAGAAGAATGATTCAACTTTAAATCTATTTTGTGTAGATATATATAGATTTAAACCTCCATCAGGAAGCTTAATTGATTTTAATATTCTACACATGGTTCCTACACTGTAGAATCTATCTTCATTTTTTTCATCGTCTGAGAGTGTATGTCTTTCTAGTAGTGCTCCAATGACACCTCCTCCATTAATTGCTCTATTGACGACTTCAATATCTTTTTCACCTGTTACAACCAAAGGACAAAATAGTCCAGGAAAAACTGGTTTAACACTTAGTGGAAGAATAAAAAGGTAGTTTGGCAGAACCTTTGGGTCCTGCAAAAATGTATCTAAATCCATAATTTCCTCTATCTTACAAAGATATAAGAATATAGCCATTTAGACTAGATGGATACGATAAATAAAAAAAGTGTTGCATTTTGTTGCATAAGTGATATGATAGTGGTTAAGAGGTAATTATGGATTCTAAATTGATTGTCATTGCAATTGGAGGAAACTCCTTAATTGAAGATAGTAAGCACGTTACTGTATCTGCTCAATATGAGGCTGCAGCAAAGACTGCTCATCATATTGCAAGACTTGTAAAAGAGGGACATAGAGTAGTAATTGCTCACGGAAATGGACCTCAAGTTGGATATATTCTTTTGAGAGCTGAATATGCTAGAAAAATATTACACACAGTTCCACTCGATAGCTGTGTTGCAGATACTCAAGGTGCTATTGGATACCAGTTACAAAGAGCACTTGATAATGAATTTGCTGCTCTTGGTATTAAACAAAATGTAGCAACTGTTGTCACACAGGTAGAAGTTGACCCTAAGGATAAATCCTTTGAAAATCCAACAAAGCCAATTGGTTCATTTATGAGTCAAGAGGAAGCTATGGGCCATAAAGAAAAAGATGGTTGGTCAATTATGGAAGATGCAGGAAGAGGATATAGAAGAGTAGTAGCATCTCCTAAACCAAAGAAGATTGTTGAACTTGATACAATTAAGACATTACTTGACAATAACATTATTGTTATTGCAGCAGGTGGTGGTGGTATTCCTGTTGTTAGAGCAGAGGATGGTACATTATCAGGAAAAGAAGCTGTTATCGATAAGGACTTAGCTGCAGCTATTCTTGCAAAGGACTTAAAGGCTGATATGTTTGTTATTTCAACAGCTGTAGAAAGAGTTTGTTTAAACTATGGAAAGCCTGATCAGAAGGAGCTTAAGTCTATTACTATCCCAGAAATTGATAAGTATATTGAAGAAGGTCACTTCGCTCCTGGTTCAATGCTTCCTAAGATTCAAGCTATTAGAGACTTTGTATCATCAACAGGTGGAACAGGTTTAATTACAGATCCAGCCCACCTTTATGATGCTCTTTATAATGGAGCTGGAACTAAGGTCGTTTCGTGAATTACTCGGCAATTAAATTGCCAGAGCATCGTGGAGTTTAGCCACGGGTGCATCCATGACACCGCTACTGCTTTTTAAACAGCTACTTTTAATACATATGGAGTCTTAATCATCTTCATATGTATTTCTTTTTTACTTACTTGACCATAGAGCCTTAGAATATTGTAAGCTCCAACACTGTCAGCATTCCATTCTTTTTCACCATCAATGAAGATTCCTCTTTTAACTCGCTTCTCTTTAGATGCATACTCACTACTTACACTTAAAGTTAAAGGAGAACATACACTTGTGTAATATTCTTTTTGACAAATTACACTAATACCTAATTCTTCTGCTTTATAAGTAAGCATATCCACAAGCTTCTTAAATGGCAGTGAGTGCATCTTCTGATTTATAACTTCGCCTTTATTAAAATCTTCTCTTAGCCCTGTAATATCTCCAACTATAATAGTATTGATTGAGTTCTTCTCACAGTAATTAATAACTTCTCTTGTTATTTTATGTAGATAATCTGAAGAGCAGTTATTCTTCTTCTCATATAGCCTCTTAATGTGTTTAGAACTCTTAGGATAGAGTACTCCTTTCTTATTTTGATCTGAATACCATTTTGACTGCACTCTCTCTATTTCTTTAAGATACTTACGCTCAATAGAGAAATACATTCGTCCAACAATAAATGTCTCTCCACTTACATTTGAGTAGCAGGTCATCAAATTATTAAGGCCTAAGTCTATAGAGA
>JAQYFM010000008.1 GCA_028723145.1 Spirochaetales bacterium
AACACTACTGCTTGCTGGCCAGTATGAGATGAGAGTCAGCACCCATTCGGAACACATGGGTACTCTGGCGGAACCTGGATCAGGCTTTGAAGTTTCATATGAGAACTGGAAGCAAACCAGGGTTAAACCGGAAGCTGCAATCCTTTAGGGTTGCGGTAGTTCACTTTTATCGTTTCAATAATTGTGCTATCTAATCAAGGCGATTTAATTCTAAACTGGACTTTCTTAAGAGGTGCTGTAAGTTTATTCCCTTTAATGCTTGCTTTATTTATAAAAAGCGAACGATTAAAAAAGAATTTGTATTTGCTTCTATGCTTGCAGCACCAATATGCACACTACTTGGTAAACTATTACTTCCTCAAATCGATATTCTCCCAGTATTTTGGGGAATACTGGGAAGTTTAAGTTTTATTGTAGCTGGGTTAATAATTAGCTAAAGCAATTTTCCTATTTCTTTAAAGATAATTGCTGCATCATCTTGGCTTAAGAAATCATCTTTATTTGGATAGTTTTCTAAGTGTTTAACATATGATGCTTCTGGATGAAATTGAAAACCAAATGCAAAATCCTTATCACTTCTTTCAATTATCTCAATAGTAGAAATTCCATTAACATCGGTGTATCCAGCAAGAAGCAAATTAGTGCCATCTAAAGATGTTAATACTTGATGGTGCCATGATGGAACATTATTTAAATTATCTCTATCAAAGATTTCCTTAACTTTAGTATTATCACATAGCACAACATCATGAGGAGCATAATCACGATAAGAATCTGGGTAAGCTTTCTCATTTCTATGTTCTGCATTATAATCTACATTTTGTTCATTAAAATACACAGGTAAGTCTTGAATAATATCAGCACCCGATACTACTCCTAACATTTGAGAACCACGACAAAAACCTATTACAGGAATATTATTATCAAGGCAATAAGACATTAATAGGTAGTCAGAAACATCACGTGTTGCGTTGTAATCCTTTTCTGCTTCAATTCCATGCCAAGGCTCTGGAGATTTTAACAGCGTAGGAGCAATATCTTCTCCTCCTGTAAATATTATTGCTTTAAAGTTATTTTTGCTAATTACTTCTTCAATATTAGAATTACTGCATACTTCACTTTTTATTAGTTCTGCATACTTATTAAGTAATATACCATTTTCGTCTATACAAGATTCACTAACATTACCATCATCATATGAAAGACTATAGTCAACCACCTGATCAACCATTACATATGGAATATTTAAATCATCTAAGGTTTTTGTAATATTTGTATAAAACTCAGAATCAGTATCACTTCTCCATGCAATACCAATTACACTAGAACTATCAACGCTTTTATTAGTTGCACATGAAATTAATAGTGCAAATATAATAAAGATTAAAAGTAGTTTTTTTAAAGCTTTCATCCCTACTCCTCCAATTTTTTTTAATATACCTAATAATATGTTGCAAAACTGTTGTACTAGGGATTATTAAAAAAGCTTATTGATTATTTTCCGATGGTTCTTCTATAAGATTTGGAATATATTCTTTTAAAAGTTCTAACGCTTTATTTGCAGCTGCTTTGTTATCAAATGTTAAATTATTAGAATAATCAGATCCACAGCGCACATGCAAAATGAAAACTGGAATTTGACCTGCACAACATCCTTTAATAGAGAGTCTACTTTTTCTAACCCAAGCTCCATCAATTGCTGAAATAGGAATATACTTAGCACCAGTTGGAAAAGAAGGGAAATAAAGTGCCTTCTTACTAAACCTGTAGCTACCTATTTTTATTGTAGATTTATAATCTGCTTTTAAATCCTCATTAAACTCATTTCCATATAAAACTTTAAATGCCATAATCCATACACCTATTAATTTATTTCTATATTAATTCCCATTTCTCTTGCTTTAGCCTTTAACTCATCAAAATCAATTTTTCCTTCATTAATTGATTTCATTATTCCAGGACCCAAAGAGAGAGTTGTAGGTCCTTTATAATCTCTATACATATCCTGGGAAAGTTCCTTTGGAGTCCATCCACGATTAATGTATAGATGGGAATTATTATTAAACTCTTGAAGTAATGAAATGAGTTTTTTAAATTCTTTTTCACTCATTTCAACTCCTGCTTCTTCTAAAGACCCCATAACAATATTGATTATATAAGTTAGAGATAATCGGCCTGAAAAAAGATTAAATCGAATTATTCTAAATAGCTTCTCTGCCATGGAACCACCAAGAAAGTTCCAGAACTTTTTAAGTTTATGTTCCTGAGGTTTTTTAGGGCCACCTTCAATCTTACCACTTTCCCAATCAAGTTGAAATTGTTCATTATCACTAAGGAATGTAAAATCTTTAAGCTTTTTACCTTGATGAGGTGATGGCTTAGTTTTTTCTTTTAAAAACCTATTTCTTAAAACAGGTGAATTAGCTTT
>JAQYFM010000009.1 GCA_028723145.1 Spirochaetales bacterium
GCTCTTATCATGATGAATGGTGGTGACCTTGATAAGGTTAAAGAACTTTTTAAAGCAATTGATTTAGATGAAAAATATATTTCAATTGATTCGATGAATAGTGATTCATATGTTTGGTTTGTTGGAAAGTATGCTAAACAAATTGACAAATCAGAATATAAAAGCGTAATGTTTGACTACCTTGATACAAAAGAGGCTTCAAAGAATGCTGTTGCATTAATGGGAAGATATATCGTTACAGCATACTATTGGATGCGAAGTGAAGTTGAAAATGAAGCTAATACACTATCTCGTGGATTAGATGAAAGAGATGATTTATTAAAGCACTATGCAGCTGCAGTACGTGTATCTCAAAAGCTTTATCAAAATGTTCCTATTAAATATACCTGGAACTACCTTAGACAGGGTTTTAGTGATGCTCTTAAAGATTATGCTTATTTAGAAGAAGGTGGAAGAGAATTAAAAGAGGATGACTATATTACAGATGTTCACTATAGAACACTATCAATTTGGTTTGTACATGAATATCCAAAGAGAGGAGAAGAATATGGTACACACTACTACTATGTAATTGATAGTCCTTCCTTTAACTATGCTCCAACATACTTTGGTGTTGTTAACCAGGCTGTAGGTAATGACTGTTCAGTTTATGATTATTTTGGTCGTGGTGGAAGTCCTATTTCAGGTGCTAAAACCCAAGAGTGGTATGGATCTTCTGCTAAAATAACATTTGAACCAGTTAATCCAGAACAGGTTGAATATATTATGGATAGCCCAAAGACACAGGATATGGATGTTACTAAGACATCTGAAATTTCTTGGGGCCTTGAAGGTAAGGGAAATGTTGGTGCAGGTCCTGATGGTCCACAAGGTGGTGCAGAATTTGGCTTTAATCTTGGAATTTCTAACTCCATGTCTTGGACTGAAAAAGGTGTTCAAATATTAAGATACACAGATGCTTCTAAAGCAAAATTTAAATGGGAATTCAAGCCTAGAGGAGCATGGTATTGGTTTGCACCATTCTGGGGCGGTGGTTCAAGTGCTGGTGAGTTAGGTGTATATCCATCTTGGTCAGCTATTACAACACTTTCTCCTGAATCAAATCCTCAGTATATATTTAGTGTATCTGATGAATATGTCCAGAATGTAAATATTAAGCTTATAATGGAATCAACATTAGAGAGAAGTGCTGGTAAATGTGGAATTATGTCTTGTGTAGGTCAGACAACTGCTAAAGACGAAAAGATTATTACTCTACCATATGATAAATGGTATGACTATGAAACCAAAAAATCTATAACAGAAAATGAAATAAAATAAATAGGGATTAGAGAGGATGCTGAATGGTATCCTCTCTTTGTTGTGTAACGCTTTTACAACGCTTTTTTCATTAAATTTCTAAAAATATGTTTTAAATGGAGAAGAGATGAAAAAGCGATATTTATTAATCTTCCTTTTAGCATTGTTAGCTATTGTTTCTTGTAAAATTGATCCAGTTAATACCTATAAAATTGAAATAAATAAGGGTGATGGAAGTACACCTTATACTCAAATGGTATTAGGTGAGAGTGTTTTTAATCTCCCTTCTGTTTCATCTAAGGATGGAAATATTTTCTTAGGTTGGTATAAAGATGATACATTGCTTGTAGGAAAATCAATATTTGTAAACAAAGATATTGCTTTAGAAGGTAAATGGTACACTCCAAAGAATTACATATTATTTAATGGTAATAAAACAATTAATGCTTGTGTAAATGTGTTATCTGTTTTTACTCTTTCATACCCAGAAGAAGATTATCCATCATCACTAAGCTGGAGGTGGATGGTAGATGATGAGGAAATTGCAAATAACACTTCTTCAATTACATTAAAGGCCTCTGATTACAAAGGTCTTCATACCTTTACTCTTGTTTGCAATGATATAAAGATTGGCTCTATTGTTATAGATGTAGTTGAAGATAGTGTATACTCAATTAGCTATAAAATAGATGATAATTTGGCTATAAGTTATTTTGGCATACCTGCAGGGCAAAAGAGAAATATTAATGTTGATACTCAAGATGCTGATTTAATTATTCCTGATGATAAGGTACTTAAAGATTGGATTGTTCAAGAGCCTTTATATTTAAATATCGATGATAATTCTTTCAATATGCCTGAATGTGATGTTGTATTTCAATGTGTAATGGATGCAAAAAAATATAGCGTCACGATTGTAAATACAGAAGGACTTGTATTATCAAAAAATGAAATAGAACCACAATATCCGGGAACTATTGTTAAACTTCCAATTGCTACTACTAAAGAAGGCTTTGAAGAATCATGGATAATGAATGGAGAAGTTGTAAAAAATAGCTTTACCATGCCAAAATGCGATGTAGTTTTAGAGGTAACTCAAAAAAGTAAACCTCACAAAGTAAAAATAGATAATCCTTATAAGCTTGAACTTTCATACTATACCCATAGTGATGCATATGTAGATGAGGTAATTACACTTCCTAAGGTTCTTTCTGATTTAGGTGATGAGTATTCTGCTTATTTCTATGTTAATGGAAAGCCATATGATTATGATAAGGTCCTAATGGGTGATAGTGATATTACAATAAGTGTCAGAAAGGAAGGAAAGACTTTTAATATAATTACTAATTTGGATGGATGGAACAATCCTTATACATTACCAACGAAAGCAAAATATGGTACTAAAGTTGATTATTCCCAATATAGAAATATAACTAAGGAAGGCTATACTATTACCGGTTGGAAATTTACAAAAGTTGGTTCTTCTATCGCGATTCCTGAATATGGTAGTGATACTATTGTTATGCCATTATATGATATTGAAGCAAAGCTTGAATACGTTGCAAAAGAGAATAAACTTATAGTTAGTTATGGAGATGACAATCATAAAGCAATACCAGGCATAAAAGATGAAGAAGATAATATTTCATATGACTCAATTGTTGATATTAAAAAATATATAAAAGATATAGCTGAATATAAATATTTATATTCTGAGTTGATTGTAGGTGGCAAAGTAACAGCTATAGATGATCAATTTAAAATGCCAAATAAGAATGCAACATTAAGAATTACTTATAGCTATACCGGTAAACTACCTGTTGGTGGTGATATCTTTATGGATTTAGGTAAAGAAGAAGGTGTTGATTATATATTCTATGATAAAGATAAAAAAGAAATTGCCTACGATGGTTCAGACATTACTTTGCTAAAGGATGCAGAATATTATGTTAAGTTAGGACAAAGTACAAAAGATAGATTCTATGTTGCATATTTAGATGAAGAATTAAAAGTAAATTCTTGGGGCTTTATGCAAAATACCGACCTATTAAATATAAAAATGAGGGTAGGATACGGAAGAGAAAATACAAACTCCTTAATTTCTTATATCACTAAATATTGTCTTAATGAAGTTTCAGGAGAAACTCCTGATGAGAAAATAAGTAGTAGTAGCTCAATAAAATATAACCTATATAGAAATAGTGGAAAAGATCAAGGAAATTATGCTTTGGATGTATTTATGTCTTGGCTAAAGAATAGAAGAGAAAATGAGCCAAAGGATTACTACATCCCAAGTAAAGATGAGATGTTTATCTTAGCTCATGAGATGATTAAAGCTGGAAGGTTTAAGAATTTTGACTATACAACAGGCAAAGATATGTTGGAAAAGGGTATATGGTCTTCAAGTTCTGAATCAGAATTATATAACAGTCTTATTTATTATACTACTTCGTATGCTACTGGATACTTACAATTAATAATTACATCCGGTAATTACGCAAAACGTTCTGATTCTGCTGACCACTACATTATCCCAGTAAGGAGCTTCTAATATGAAAAAGGCTTTATTAATAACTTTATTACTCTTAGTAGGTTTATTAATTATTTCCTGTAATACAGAAAATAATGGTGTTAAAACAGTTAAAGTTACAATTGATTATAAAGATGATACTCCTTTAATTGTACAGGAATTAGTAAAAGGAAGCACCTTTGTAATGCCATCTGCAATTTCAAAGTCAAATAGTGTTTTTACTGGTTGGTATCTAAATGGAAGAAAGCTTTCTAATACCTTTTTAAAGGTTGATGAGGATATTACATTAGAAGCAGGTTGGTATAACTTTGATAAGAAAATCAAATTAAATTCTTATGAAGGGGAAAAGAGTGTAAAGAGTCAAAATACTCCAATTGTATTTAGCTACGATACTACAGGATATCCAAATGATAGTGATATTTGGACTTGGAAAGTAGATGGTAAAAATACAAATTGTAATGACCCTGAATGTTTTCCTATGGATTCTGCTACCATGGAAGGAGAGTATGTAATTTCATTAGAAGTAAATAAATCAAAGGTTGCAGAGTATATCCTTACAATAGTAAAGGATGAAGTTTATTCAGTTATTTATAGCGTTAATGATATTGTTGTTGAGAAAAGTGGTTATAGTGCAGGACAAAGGGTTGAACTATCCTCACTTGAATTATTAAAGATTACTTTAGATAAAGCAGATGAGTTTTCAAAGTGGAAGATTCTTGAACCTGATAGTTTAGTAATAAATGAAGATGATTCATTTACAATGCCTAAAAGTGATGTATTAGTTCAAGCTGAAATAGTAAAGAAAAAATATAATGTTAATGTAATAAAAAAGGAATCATTTGAATTTACACCTATCGAGCCACAAATCCCAGGTAGTGTTGTAAATCTTCCAAATGCAGTTCATAATTTTAATCCTACACAATATTCTCCTCTTTGGTATCTTGATGGAAAAGTAATTGAAAAATCATTCATTATGCCAGAAAGAGATGTTGAATTAGTATTAAAAACTAAATATCCATTGAATTTTCATAAAAATGGTATTGCTTTTGAAGAATATAAGTATGAAAAACAGTTCCAAATTCCAGGAACATGGTTAGATCTCCCTAAAATGATTGGTACAGTACCTGAAGGAAAAGAATTAGTATGGTATATAAGTACAGATTTAACAAAAGAACTAAATGTTGTTGATGGAAAATTCCAGGTTCCTAATTCTCATTTTGGAATTAAGGCAAAAATTGAAAATAAGAAATATACCACTACCTATGAAATGGATGGATGGAGTTGTGATAAAGAGCTTCCTACTCAGATAAGAGGAGAAGCTGAGCTAAAAGACTTTTTTCCTAATCCTCAAAAGGATGGATATAAATTTATAGAGTGGCAATATTTAGATAATGGTGAATGGAAAAAGCTACCTAATAATATGCCTTCTAAAGATATAGTAGTTCGTCCATATGGAAAAGCAAATATCCATAAGATTGAGTTTAATTATTTAAAGCTAGATGGAACAGAAATTAAGAAATTAAACTTTAACTATGCTTATGGTTCTTCTTTAAGTTTATTAGATAATTTAAGTTCCCTAATTAATCTTGACGACTATAAATTTGTAAAAGCTGAAGGATATTATAAGGGTGAAAAAAGTACCTTTGATTACGTATTAAATATTGATGACAATAAATTTATAGTTCCAGATGGTGATGTTATTGTTTATATATATTTTGAAGATATAGTTAAAGAGAAAGTTGGTGGAATTATCTTCTATGACTCTAAAATTCAAAGTAATGCCAAATATACTTTCTATGATATTAATGGTAAAAAAATTAAATATGAAGAAGGTGATGATATTACAGCTCTTTCATCTGCTGCTTTCTACCTTAAAGAGGGAATTGGTGATGATAGATTCTATGTCCTTTACCCAAGTTTATTATCAAATGAAAAGTTAGTTTGGGGCTTTAGTAGTAATGGTGCAATTAGAGATGCTTATTACTCTGAAGAAGTTGTAGTTGCAACAGGAACAGGAATTGGATATGGTAAATATGCAACTCAAGATATTCTTTCCTATATAAACAACTACTGTACAGAGCGTAATTACTACAAGCTATACCATAATTGCTATGAATATTATGAGTACCTTTTTGATGTATATATGGAAAAAATTGAAGAACTTAAGAAGAGTGGAAATCCAAGCGATTACTATATCCCAAGTATAGATGAACTTCTGCTTTTAAAGGAATCTTATGATTTACTTCCAAATAATATTAAAGAAGTAATGAGGCTTTATGATAACCAATTTTGGAGCTCAAGTACAACAGATCAATATTACGAAGTACGCTGTTTTGATTTTAAAAACGAGAATCCATTAGTTATTAAAGCTCGAAGAAACCAATGCTATGGTGTTATGATAAGGAGTTTCTGATATGAAAAAAAATATGTTACCTTTATTTTTAACTCTCTTAGTGTTATTTGTTTTCATATCTTGTGATTTTTATCCGAATGTTGCAAAGCCTAATACCTATAAAGTAGTCCTTGATTACAATGATGGAACGCATTGTGTTGAGCGTAATGTGGAGGAAGGAACAGCGATTACTTTACCTACAGATCTTAAGAAGGATAAATCAATCTTCATTGGATGGTTTAATGATAAAAAGCTTTTAGATTCAAATACTGTTATTGTATCATCTCCATTAACACTCATAGCAGGTTGGTATGATTATAGTGGTGAGATTAAAGTAAATGATATCCCAAGCTCTAAGGTTATAAAGATTGTTGGAGATGAAATTGCTTTAAGCTACGACTATATCCCATCAAGTCTTGTAAAATGGAATTGGAAGGTAAATGGTATAGTTGAAGGAAATAATCCTAACTCTTTAGTTTTAAATAAAGAAGTAGGAGTATATACGATCACTTTAGAGTGTAATGATATAGAAGTTGCAAAACTTAATCTTGAGGTTAAGGAAGATAAGGTCTATACAATTTATTATTACATTGATGATGACTCTATTATTGCTTCTTATGGCCATCAAGAAGGGGATAAAGTTACTTTAATTGATAATGAAGAAGTATCATATTTAATTGATGATGAATTAACTCTTGATGGTTTTATTCCTCTTAAACCAAATGATTTAGTAATTTCTAAAAATCAAATTACTATGCCTAACTCTGATGTTTCACTACGTGCAAAACTTGTAGATGAATTATATCAAATAACAATTAAAAATGACTCAGGATATACTCTTTCTGCAAGTGAAATAAATCCAAGTAAGAAAGGTAGTGTAGTATATATACCAAAAGTCAATGGTCTTGATGAATCTCTTTATAGTGCTATATGGAGTTATAAATATGGAGATAAAGAGATAATATTAAGTCAAAATGAATCATTCTTTATTATGCCTAATTCAGATGTAGATTTAACTCTTGATATTGTAAGAAAAGCTTATGATATAAAGTTATTATTTATTTCTGAAGGAATTACTCTTTCAAGTAATGAAATAAAGCCTCAGCAACCATCAAGTTTAGTTACTCTTCCTATTGTAGAGTCTAAAATTCCTGAAGGCTATAGTGTTGTTTGGTATGAAAAAATTGGATCAGAATTAGTACCTTTAGCTATCAATGATAATAAATTTAAAATGCCTGAAAGAGATATTTCATTAGTTGTTATGCTTGTTACTAATACTTATGAAATTACTCCAATTCTTAATGATTGGGAAGTTAGCGAAAATATTCCAAGTAGTGCTTTGTTTGATTCTCTAATAACACTTCCATCTTCAGCTACCAAGACTGGTTATACATTTAATGGATGGAAGGTTATTAATAAAACAACAGGTGAAGAAATTCCTATGTTAAGTGGTAATACCTTTAAAATGCCAGCATGTAATGTAAGTGTACTTCCTAATGAGGAAATTAAAGAATTTAACTTATTTGTAAAGTACGTTAATCAAAATGGAAATGAGATTGAAACTATAGGCTCAGATGGTAGATATAGATATTCTTTAGCAGAGCCTTTAAAGATTAAGTATGCTACAACTGTTAATTATCTTGAAGGTGAATATAACGTAAAAACTCATATTAGAGGCTATAATTATTCACGAGCAATAAGATCTTATTACATAGACTCAGATGGTAAAAAGGTTACAGTAAATGTTGCAGGTGGAAAGTTTACAATGCCAGAGCATGATGTTTATCTTGAACTTTGCTATACCACTAGAAAGGAGTACATACTTGATGGAAGAGTCTTCTATGATGCAGGTGGAGATGATTCTGATATATACTACTTCTATGACAAAGATGGCTACCTTATCCCTTACAATATAAATGAAGATAGTGTTGATAAGATAGTTAATGCCTATTCTTATGTAAGAATCTCTGGTTTAGGTAGGTTCTATGAATTTTCTTTAACACCTATTGGAAATGGTAAAGGACTTTATTGGGGTTTTTATAATAATGTTGATATCGTTGGTTCTTCTTATTCAGGGTATAACCCAGAAGTATTAACAAGTACTGAAATAGGAACGGGTAAGAGTAATACAAAAAAAATTCTATCTTACATCAATTCTTATTGTACTCATGAAACTGGTGATAACAATAGGTCGGAGAACGATTGGATATCGCATGGAACAAAGTTCCCTTCTAAAGGCAAGAATATATATAAAAACTGTAGTTCCAGCACAGAGGATACTTATCTTTGGTCTGATTTTGTTTCTTGGAATAAACAAAGTCGTTATAGTGATTGGTTTATTCCAGCTGCAGATGAATTAAAGGTCCTTTACGATTATGTAATAAAGAATAAAGATACCTTTAATAAGGAATTACTTGAAATATTTGAAAGTGGCCACATATGGTCTTCGAGTGCTTGGATACAAGATCTATTAAATCCACATAAAAAGTCTATATTTGCAAAATGGTCATATTCTCTTTATGAGGGAAAAACTGATTACTCTATGCGCCATATGCCGTTTAAATGTATTCCTGTAAGGAGTTTCTAAATAATTAAGGGACAGGTTAATTCCTGTCCCTTCTTACAACTGTGATGCAATCACGAACCTTTACTGTAAATGTGTCAGGTGCTTGGGAAATCTTAAAGTCATCATGTCTTTTACACCCTTTACATGGTAAACCTAGAGCATCATGACGATAACAGGTTCGAGAGATAAAGTATGGTGGCTCATAATTGGTAATTGTTGGTTTAAATGGCCAAGTGTAAGAATAATTATTTCTTTCAAACCAAAGATACCCACCAATTAAATTAGGTATTTCATTATTTAATAATTCAAGTGCAAATCTATTTGGTAGGTATAGGTA
>JAQYFM010000010.1 GCA_028723145.1 Spirochaetales bacterium
ATATTTCTCCATATTTCATAATTGAGTATGGAGATTATTTTTTACTCAAAAATTTTTCATAGTTTTTTCACAATTTATACATAATAAAGATTAAATAGTTCTTTTTCTTCATTTACTATATGTTTTTCTAATAATTCTTCAAAGAATTTAGGTTTTGATTTTTTAATATCTTCATCATCTATTTCTATGATTTGACTATCTTAAATAAATCAAGGAGAGAAAGATGAAAAAAGTATTTATCCTTTTATTATTAGTTCTTCAAGTTGCAGCAGTAGCTTTTGCATCAGGAAGTACAGAAGAGACAAAAGCATGGTTTAATGCTGATAAGGCAGCTGACCAAAGTGTAAAATATGTAGCTACACAAAGAAGTGCTACAATTAGTTTCTCAAATGGTGAAGAGATAACTGCAACAGCACAGTACAAAGTAAATAATTCTGATTTACTTACTAGAGTAATTACAGGTGATAAAGATGTATTTACTCTACTCGATACCTATTCAGATGGATATATTTTAACACCTTTTGAAGATGATATTATTTTACTAGATAAAGAATACTTAGGAAAGGAAGTAGTTAATGGTATAAACTGTCTAGTTTTTGATTGCGATGTTGCAGTTTATGAAAGTATTTTCTTTAAAGGTAAGGATCAAGGAGGAGAGCTTCTTGGAGAAGATGAAGGAGAAACAGATTCTTCAGTTAATATTAAGGTTTACATTAGCGAAATAGATAACACAATTGTTAAATAAGTAATTACTTATGAAGAACTTCCTTTCTTAACAGATCTGAGTCTTAATCAAGAAGTTATTTTCCAAACTAATAATGGAATTAATACTCCAGAAAGTGTAATTACTACAGGTCACTACAGAGCAAATGGAGCAAAAAACTTCTCAGTATTTGATGTATATGACTTTGTCGTAACGGAAACTCTTAGTAGATACACTTATATGAATTCTTACACACATGAATAATCCTTCCAGCCTTGAAAATATCAAGGCTGTTTTTTATTATCTATTTACCTATGAAAAACTATACAGATACACACTTTCACCTACTTTCAATGAAGGAAAAGGATATAGATATCACAAATTTGAATATAAAATATGGCATGGATATCGGAACAGATATCCATGATATTGAAAAAAGAAAAGAATTGATATCTTTATTTCCTAATATCAAATACTCAATTGGTGCAGGTCCATGGTCCTTAAGTTACAATGAAAATATAGACTATTTAACAACAGAAATAAAAAAAGATATATTAAGTAACACTCCTTCATTCATTGGAGAAATAGGATTAGATTATTTTCACAAATATTCAACTAGAGAAAATCAAATAGATTTGTTTATTAAGCAACTAATACTTGCAAATGAGTTAAATCTCCCTGTTGTAATTCACAATAGGGATGCAAATATTGATACAATTGAAGCTCTTGAAAAAATTAAAGTTAAAAAAGGTGGAATTATTCATTGTTTTTCAGCAGATGAAGACTTTTTATCACGGGCATTGGATTTAGGCTTCTATATCTCATTTGCAGGTAACATTACTTACAAGAAAAATACAAATCTTCAAGAAATAATAAAAAAGGTTCCACTTGATAGACTTCTACTCGAAACAGACTCACCATATTTAACACCTGTTCCAGAAAGAAGTAAGCTAAATACCCCAGAAAAAATAGCTTATACATATGATTTTGTATCGAAAATATTAAATATCAATCTAGATACTTTAATTGAAACAGTGTTAAAAAACTTTAAAACTCTTCTTGAAAGGTAATGTGATAAAAGGAGTTTGCTCACTCCCCTCATTACCTTTGATTAAGGATTTTATCATTTGTTCAAAATCCTCACATAAAATATAGGTTGGTTCATTTTTTTCAAGTGAATACCCATAGAGGGTTGGGACAACAATAGTGACATCAGAAGAAAGCTGGATTAAATTTAAGGCGTTAGAGGGATTAATGATTACAATTGTTCCAATACTTTTTTGATCTAGCTCTTTTTTTATTTTTTCAGCTTCTATCTTAGAAATATATCCTTCATAAGAAATTTTTAAATCAAAATTTAAATTTTGACTTAACTTCTCTTCTTCGTCATTAGAACTATTATAAAGTAAGGCACAATTTAGTTTCTTATCTAAATCTAATGCTATTGAGTATCGATTAATTTCATTTGTTTCAAAAACTAAATCAAAGCCCTCTACTGCTTTTAAGCCATATACAGCACTGTTATTAGGAATAGTACTATCATTTTGAGCAAAGATTCCAGCAAGAGGTGTGAATAAATGATATTTTGAATTACTAATCTCAGGATAAATTGTTTTTTTAATTCTATAATTAGAAATTAACTTATTATTAAAATAGTTATCCAATAAAACAGCCTCTTCTTGGCTCATAACTACATTTACTTCTACTCTTAAATAAAACAATAAGTAAAGTATTAAAGCAATTGATGTCAAACATATTGTTACAATGAGACCTATTTTTGTATTTTTCCTCACAAAAAATCCCTTTATCATCTGAAAATAAAAATTCTAAGAATTGACCTTATGCATTCATAACGATAATATTATATCGAATAAAACTCAGGAGGACTATATTATATGGTCAATTATAAGGAATTAGGTCTTGTAAACACAAGAGATATGTTTGCAAAGGCTATTAAGGGTGGATATGCTATCCCTGCTTACAACTTCAACAACATGGAGCAGATGCAGGCTATCGTTCAGGCTTGTGTTGAAACAAAGAGCCCTGTTATCCTTCAGGTATCACGTGGAGCAAGAGACTATGCTAACATCAATCTTTTAAGAAACATGGCACGTGGTGTAGTTGAGTACGCACATGAACTTGGTTGCGATATTCCAATAGTACTCCATCTCGACCATGGTGATTCTTTCGAAACATGTAAAGATTGTATCGACAATGGTTTCTCATCAGTAATGATTGATGGATCACACTTGCCTTATGAAGAAAACGTTGCTCTTACAAAAAAGGTTGTAGAATATGCTCACCAGTTTGATGTAACAGTTGAAGGCGAGCTCGGTGTTCTTGCTGGTATTGAAGATGAAGTATCAAGCGCAGTTACCCACTACACAAAGCCAGAAGAAGTTGAAGACTTCGTTGCCAAAACAGGTGTAGATTCACTTGCAATCTCAATTGGTACAAGCCATGGTGCTAATAAGTTCACACCAGCTCAGTGCACAAGAAACGCTGATGGTATTCTTATTCCACCTCCACTCAGATTCGATATTCTTAAGGAAATCGAAGTTAAACTCCCAGGCTTCCCAATCGTACTCCATGGTTCATCATCAGTTCCTCAGGAATATGTAAAGATGATTAACGAACACGGTGGTGCACTTAAGGACAGCGTTGGTATCCCAGAAGAGCAGCTCAGAGAAGCTAGTAAGTCAGCTGTATGTAAGATTAACATCGACTCAGATGGTAGACTTGCAATGACAGGTACAATCAGAAGAATCTTCGATGAGAAGCCAGCTGAATTCGACCCAAGAAAATATCTTGGACCAGCAAGAGAAGCTCTCAAGAAGATGTACATGCACAAGAATATCGACGTTCTTGGTTCTGCTGGACACGCTCTCGACTGATAAAATTAAACTATCAAATGCAGAGACTCATAGTAGTCTCTGTTTTTTTTTACAATAAAAGTCGTTAAAAATACTATTAACCCTTTTGACAGTAAGTATTTTCCTATGTTATATTCTTTGATTGTGGGTTATTCCAAATCTAAATATTTATTGGCAGGATTGCCAGATGGGAGTTTAATTGGCTACTAAAGATTTACGTATCAACAGGCAAATTAGAGCACACGAAGTGCGCGTGATTGATGAAAACGGTGAGCAAAGAGGTGTAATGAGACTCTTTGATGCCTGTCAACTAGCAGAGGAAGCAGGCTTAGATTTAGTAGAGGTTTCCCCAAATGCAAATCCTCCAGTTTGCAAAATCCTTGATTTCGGAAAATACAGATATGAGCTTGAAAAGAAGCAGAGAGATGCTAAGAAAAATCAAGCTGTTGTTAAAGTAAAAGAAATCAGAATGCAACCTAAGATTGACAAGCATGACCTTGAAACAAAGAGTAAGTTTATTGCTGAATTCTTAGGTGAAGGTAATAAGGTTAAGGTATCTGTACGTTTCCGTGGTCGTGAATTAGCACACACCGAGCTTGGTAAGGTAGTTCTTGATAAGATACTTGAGATACTAAGCACAAATGGTGTACAGTACAACTTAGATAAGGCTGCTTTCATGGAAGGAAAAATGATGAGCATGCTTGTCTCACCTGTAAAGGGTTCAAAGAAATAAGATCCGTACGGATTTTAAATAATGTGGCTTCAGGGGTACTTGTTCCCTGCGGCGCAGTAAGGATGGTTATTTATGCCAAAGATGAAAACAAGAAAGAGTGCTGCAAAGCGCTACAGAGTTACCGGTTCAGGAAAGGTAGCTTACAAGAAGATGGGTCTCCGCCATATTCTCACCAAGAAGTCTTCTAAGCGTAAGATGAATCTTAGACATGCTGGAATTCTTTCAGACGTTGAAGCAAAGAAAGCTAAGACTTTGCTT
>JAQYFM010000011.1 GCA_028723145.1 Spirochaetales bacterium
TTTCACAGACACCCTCAGGGAAGGTAGATTCATTATTTTATTATACGTAGAACAACATCTCACCATATGTTGGATATGGCCAATCCTTTTGATCTACAATAAGCTCAAGACTATCAGCAAATCCTCTTACATCTTCCATTGCTGGGATAATAGCATTTCTTGTGTAGTGTGCAAGATCGCTACCAGTATACTCAGCGGAGAGAGCAACTTGCTTTTCAAGATTAGTAACAGCTCCTTCGAGGTTATCAATTAATTGAGTAAGCTCGTTAACTAAAGCTACTTCGCTCTTACACTCAAGAGTAGGTAATACAGCCTTCTTAGATGCTACTGCAGCTGCAACCTTTCCTGCATACTTTGTACAAGCTGGAAGAACCTGTCTATTTACCATATCGATGAGTGTTGTTGCTTCGATATGAATAGTCTTAGAATACTCCTCATTTAAGATTTCATAACGTGAGTGCATCTCAACAGAGTTGAAGATTCCAAATTCACTAAATACTTCGATATTCTTTGGAGCAATGAATGTATCATATGCATCTGGAGAACTCTTGAGGTTTAATAGGCCCCTTCTCTCTGCTTCCAGAACCCATTCAGGAGCATAGTTATTACCATTAAATACAATTCTCTTATGCTCTTGGTAAGTCTTCTTAACAAGCTCTGTTACAGCTGCGTTAAAGTCCTTCGCATCCTTTAACTCCTCATAGAACTCCTTAAGAGCCTTTGCAACAATAGTATTAAGAACAATGTTTGGACCTGCAACTGAGAAAGAAGAACCAAGCATTCTGAACTCAAACTTATTACCAGTAAATGCAAATGGACTTGTTCTGTTTCTATCTGTTGAATCCTTTGGAATAGCAGGAAGAACATGAACACCAAGTTCCATCTTTTCTTTACCCTTACCATTTACAGCCTTACCACTGATTAAACTTTCAAGAATCTCAGTAAGCTCATCACCAAGGAACATTGATACAATTGCAGGAGGAGCTTCATTTGCACCAAGACGATGATCGTTACCTGCTGAGGCAACAGATACTCTCATTAAATCCTGGTACTCATCAACAGCCTTGATGACGGCTACTAAGAAAAGGAGGAACTGAGCGTTATCCTTTGGACTATCACCTGGCTCAAGGAGGTTAATGCCAGTATCAGTGCTGATAGACCAGTTATTATGTTTACCACTACCATTTACTCCAGCAAATGGTTTTTCATGTAAAAGGCAAGCAAATCCATGACGATCTGCAATCTTCTTCATTAACTCCATTGTGAGCTGGTTATGGTCGACTGCAATATTAGTAGTTCCGAAAACTGGAGCAAGCTCATGCTGACAAGGAGCAACCTCATTGTGACTTGTCTTTGCATTGATCCCAAGCTTCCAGAGCTCTCTATCAAGGTCCTTCATGTAAGCAGAAACTCTACTTCTAATTGCCCCAAAATAGTGGTCTTCCATTTCCTGACCTTTTGGAGAACGTGCACCAAGAAGTGTTCTACCTGTATAAATTAAATCTTTTCTTGCAGCATAGTCCTTTTTATCAATTAGGAAATATTCCTGTTCAGGCCCTACTGTAGTATTTACTTTCTTTACATCTGTTTTACCAAAAAGGTGTAAAATCTTTACAGCTTCATCTGAGATAGCCTCCATAGAACGAAGTAATGGAGTTTTCTTATCAAGTACTTCACCTGAGTAAGAACAGAATGCTGTTGGGATACAAAGTGTATCATCCTTAATAAAGGCATAGCTTGTTGGATCCCAAGCAGTATATCCACGAGCTTCAAATGTAGCTCTAATTCCACCTGATGGGAATGATGATGCATCAGGCTCACCCTTGATTAACTCCTTACCAGAGAACTCAAGTAAAACCTTGCCACCATCAACAGGAGAAATAAATGCTTCATGCTTTTCAGCTGTGATACCTGTCATTGGCTGGAACCAGTGTGTATAGTGAGTACAACCATGCTCAATTGCCCAAGACTTCATTGCATTAGCAACAGAGTTTGCAACATTTAAATCAAGATCTTTACCATCAGCAACGGTCTTCTTCAATGCTTTATAAACATCTTTAGGCAGGCGGTTTCTCATTGTTTCATCATTAAACACAAGTGAACCGAAATAATCTGCAACTGTTTCCATAAATATTTCTCCTTCCAAATAAAAAAGGACGTTTTGGCTTTTTACCATAACGTCCTTGTTATGCATGTGTTGTACAAAAAATTCTGATATTTAGTCAACACAAAATTGAAAAAAATTTATAAGTTTTTTTCATCTTCTTATGCAACAACAAATTGCAACAAACAAAATGACTTTAAGCCACCTCAAGAGTGCACTATTATTTCAAAATGGTAAAGATAGAAAAGACATTAATGTTTTAAATGATGAGTTAACAACAAGTGAGGGATCAAAGGATAAATCATCAAGTAGCTTTTTTGCTTTATCAAAGACACCAACACTTGATGGGTCATGTGCATCAGAACTAACAATAATTCTTACACCCTTTTTCTCTGAGAGTTTTAACATCTTTTTATAGTTCTCAACACAGTTAGGTCTACTACCAGGATTTTTTAATGAGCTGTTATTGACCTCTAAGGCAACGTTATAGTCTAATGCAGCGTCAGTTAGACTTTCATAATCAAGGCTCATTTTATCACTATCTGGATGTGAAATTAGTTTTACTTTCTCATTTTTCATACACTTGATTACGTTTTGAGTATTTATTTTTTTACCATGGTCCGTATAGCAATTTAAATGGATACCAGCGATAGCATAATCAAGAGAGGAAATAAACCTATCCTCCAAAGAAAGAGATCCATCATCTAAGATATTTACTTCACATGAGCCTAAAATTCTAACACCGTAAAGGTATTTTGGGATTTCATCGAAGCAAGCAAAATAAAAGGGATGGCAGGTACCAGGAATTCCTGGTGCATGGTCACTGTGACCATAGGCTAATAAGCCCTTATTTGAGGCAGCTTTAGCCATTTCTCTAATTGTTCCATATGCATGTCCGCTTGCTAAAGTATGAGTGTGAAGATCAGCAATTATGTTTAACATAGCCGAAATGATATTGCTTTTTATTATATTATGCACTATTTCAGTCAAATCAAATTTTTCAAAAAAAGCAAAGAAAAGTACTTTACAAGGGTTTTTACTTTTCGTTAAATTACCAACAAAAAAGCAGAGGGGAAGGCTGCTTTCAAATGCGCACTCTCTCTGTACTCTAAGTTGAAGACAAAGGCGTCTTGCAACAAGTATTCATGGTGAATATTTGTCGTAAGATGCCTTTTTCGTTTTTCAGGAGGCTATATGGAAAGTTTTCAAAGAGAGGGTGATATAAGAATCCCTGCAGGCTGTGCGATTTCAAGCATGTTCTCTAAAACTGGACGAAAGTTCACAGGAGAAGGCATGATTAAATCAATTAGCATAATGCATGATAGGTCAAATGGTCTTGGAGGAGGATTTGCAGGCTATGGTATTTATCCAGAGTACAAAGACTTCTATGCTTTTCACGTTTTTTATGATAGCGATGATGCAAGACACATTACAGAAGACTTTATCGATGAACACTTTGATATAGTAAACCTTTCAAAAATTCCAACAAAGAAAAATAAAAACATAACAGATGAACCT
>JAQYFM010000012.1 GCA_028723145.1 Spirochaetales bacterium
TACATCACCAAGTGTGTAATCAATTTGATAAAAGAAAGCAGGAATTGGATTAATGTGCTCATTTTCAATAGTTATTCTAGCCCTCTTTCTAAAAGGCATCTGAAAATAGCAATTATACCCCCTTAGAGGAACAACTTGAACTAATGTTGAGTTAACTGGATAAGTTTCTCCAAATCCATTTAAGAAGAAATCCCCAAGAGGAACTTCAACAGAAGGGAATTCTTCATCATCCCAATACATTCTTAATACAATATCGCGAAGTAAAAATCTATTTTTATCATCCGTTCTATCATCGAGTGTAATCCAAATATGTCTTATCATACCAGGACCTGTGATATCACAGAGCTCAGTTACCGAGCCCGGTGCAATATTAAGAAGGCAAGGTGAACCTTTTCTAGAAGGTCCTAAAACTGAAGAGGCCATTCCTCCTCTTCCCTTTTCCCCTTTTCTATTTTCTGCATTAATTGATCTAGAAATAATATTATTTCTCTTAAAAAGTAAATTATCCATAACAAAAATGGTTAAGAATTTTGTCTCTTATTTCAAGTGTTAAATATTGTTTTTAAAAGATATTTTTTAAACAATTATGCTATAGTTATTTTAATGAAAAATATAAAAGTTGTTGCAGCTGTAATAATCAACAATAAAAAGGTATTTGCAACCCAACGTGGGTATGGCGAATATAAAGATAGGTGGGAGTTTCCAGGTGGGAAAATAGAGATAGGAGAAACTCCTGAAGATGCTTTAAAGCGTGAAATTTTTGAAGAACTTGAAACAACAATAGAAGTAAAAGAAAAACTTAAAACAATAGAATATGACTATCCAACCTTCCACATTTGTATGAATTGTTATCTATGTTCTATAGTAAAAGGATCTTTAATGTTAAAAGAACATGAAGATGCAAAATGGTTAACAAAAGAAAATCTTTATTCAGTTAATTGGCTTGATGCAGATTTAGAAGTATTAGATATCGTTTCAAATTTGCTTAATTAATTAAATAATTTAGGTCTAAAGCAGAAAAACTGCTTTAGATCCTATCCTTAAAGAATTCAAGAAGTGCTTTATCATCACCTGTATATCTAAAGGTCTCAATGCCAAGAGATGCAGCACCTTCGATATTTTCTACGTAATCATCAACGAAAGTTGTATTTTCAGGAGTAAAACCTTCTTTAGCCATTATGTACTGCCAAAACTCTTTATCAGGCTTAATTAAGTGCATTTCATGCGATGCATAACAAGTTGTAAAATTCTTTCTAATATCAAGGGTATCGATTATATGCCAATGAGGTGCAAAGGTGTTAGAGCCTATTGCAGTAACATTACCCTTAGCCTTCAGCTTTCCTGCGATATCTATCATTACCTCATTTCTAGTTGGGTGAAATGTATCATGAAAGAAATCACCTTCACATTTATACCCAAAATGAGTAAAAAGGTGGTCATAATAATCATTTGTAGACATGTAGCCTTCCATTAGAGGGCGTGCATATAACTCCCAATCCTTTTCTAACACTTCAAAAGGAAGTCCCATTATTTTTGACATCTCTGGTAAGGTGTGAAAGTTTTTAATTAAAACTCCACCAAGATCAAAGATATAAAGATGACTCATAGTTCCTCCGATTTTAAGAGTAATCCAGAAAGAGTATTATTAAATTTTCCTCTTTCATATGCTATTTTACCACCTATTATTACAAACTCAAGCCCATCATTCTTAACAAAAGGTTTATCCAAAGTAGCTGTTGCTTTTAAGTTTTCTAAAGAAAGAATATTAATATCAGCTCGATAGCCTTCCTTAATCAAACCAATATCTTTTAGTCTTAATCTTGTAGCGCCTTCATATGTCATTTTTCTAATTGCTTCAGGAAAACTAATTATCTTATCTCTTAATACATAATCTTGTAAAAGATGTATTGTAGCAGAGTAACTTCGTGGATGAGGTATAGGTGTTGAATATAGGGAATCTGTACCAAAGCACATTAAAGGATGAGCTAATATCCTTTTAAGTGTTTCTTCACTTTCTGTAATATCAATCATTACAGCAGCCCCCGCCTCGTCAGATAAAATATCTAGAAGAGTATCTAAAGGCTCTGTGTTTGTAATTTTGGAAATTTCAGTTAGAGAAAGTCCATCATATTTATGCCCCTGATCCAGAGAAAGGATAGAAATATCATCTGGACCAACTACAGGAAATAAGCTCTCCCAACCAGCAGGATTAAGCATCTCCTCCTTTATTATTTTTCTTTCATCTTCATCTTTTAGAACACGCATCTGCTCATTTCTTGTTAACGCTAGTACATGAGCAGGTAGAAGAGAAAATAAAGAAGTAGAACCATAGTGATAAGGATATTGATCAAACTTTACATCAACACCTTTACTAATGTATGTATCAAACAAATTAAAGATATCATCCAAAAGATATCCATATTTTCTTCCGATAATCTTTAAATGACTAATCTCAAGTCTTACACCTGTTTCTAAAGCTAGATCTAAAACCTCTTTAATCGATGAAACTATTTCAGGGCCTTCAATTCTATGGTGAACACAAAACAATTTATCATGTTTTTTAACAGTCTTTAAAAGTCTAACAAGTTCATTTCTATCAGCAGATGAACAAGGTGCATAGTACAGTCCTGAAGATAGCCCCATACAGCCTTGACTTAACGCATCATCAAGTAAAGAGCACATGAAGTCAATTTCTTTATCATTGGCAGCACGTCCACTATCAGAGCCAAGAGCTGCAATTCTAAGTGGAGCATGAGAACACAAATAAGCTTGGTTTATTCCCATTTTTCCTGAGATTATGTTTGAATACGATGAAAAATCACTCCAAGAATAGTTATCAAAGTGACCAAGCACATCATTATTTAAAGGAAGTAAATACTCCTTGTTTTGATTAAGAGGGAATATACCAATTCCGCAATTTCCACAAAGATCTGTAGTAATACCTTGCCCAATACGAGCCTTCATATATGGATCCTTTAATCCATAAATTTCACTATGAGTATGAAAATCAATAAAGCCTGGTGTTAATACAAGTCCTCTTGCATCAATTACCTCTCTAGCTAAATCACTAATATTCTTTCTTAATTTTATAATCTTTCCATTATCAATTAAAAGATCACTAATAAAACCATCGGAGCCACTACCATCATAAATCATGGCACCTTTTATAAGCAAATCATACATGAATAGTATGATAACTCTTAATTAATGATCTTTCCACAATTCTTGCAAGATCTTGATATGAACCTCTTCTGAGGGCAAGTGTTAATGCAGCATTAATCTCATCACACATATCGCTATCAAAAGAAGGAAGTATATACCCAGAGCTTTCTAACATACAAAGCATTAATAAAAGAGCAAAATCCTCATTGTGGCTTTCAAAAGGCTTAATCATCATAATTTGCCCAAACATTAAAACAGCTTTAAAGATTTCATTAATACTCTTCCACTCTCTTTCAAATTGCATAAAGATAGTTTCCATTTGATAAACAACCTTTAAGCTATCACCTGTAAGTGATTTTATATCTGAAAAACCATCTCTAAAGGATGCACTATTAATATCATCAATTCCTTGTAAATATGATCTATGGAGCTCTAACACTCTCTTAGAATCCCATGGAAGATTATCTTTTTTAATACTTGTTAATAGTGATATAAAATTTGAATATAGCAGGTGCTTTTCAAGTGAATATGAAGAATAAACTTTACCTGATAAAATATGTTCAATTACTTTTTTATCATACTTTTCATGAGAAAGTGAAAGTGCAAGAGTAAGGTTATCAACTCTCAATGCCTTCATTTTATCACTTAATCTATCAATATCTTTATTTTCATCTCTAAGCTTTTCTAGAGTTAAAATATCAATTGAACCAAGTCTTACACTATTATTCTTAAAAGGCCTCATCGTCCTACCATCAAATGGCTTAGGAGAATCTTGAGGAATTGTCCAAGACCATTCAAGTTTAATAGCACCTTCTATTCTTCCCTCTTCACAAAGTATTCTTACTCTTCTATCAGAAATACCCCATTTCTTAGCAGCTTCTTTTACTCCGATATATTTCATAGAAATAATATTAATCCTTTTTTGGTATATATACAATATTTTATATATTAATCTATTACCTTATATATATTATAACGCATCCACTTTGTTTTAATAACACTTATTGTCTTTATTTCTTCTTTCTGCTTAAATGGTAAGGGAATAATTTTATGGATAAATATGATGTAGTAATCGTCGGCAGCGGTCCTGCCGGAATGGGTGCAGCTTTCAAAATATTAGAAAGCGGTAAGAATTGTTCAATCCTCATGATAGATAAAACACCATACTCAACAGGTGGAATGAGGAACGACTGTAAGATGAACTTTACCTTCCCTATCGGTTTTCCTCTTGAATACTGGAAGGAAGATGTTGCTAATTTCTATCTTGATCAAGTAACAAAGTTTTTAAAGCCAAATATCTTACCTAAATCAAATATAGAAACATATCAAAAAAGAGCAGAAAGACTTGGTTCTTCTCTTCTTGAAATTAGACAAACTCACCTTGGAACAGATGGAGGCCTTCAATTAATTAAAGAGCTTCAAAAGCGTCTTTTAGATGCCGGGGTTACATTAGCTTTAGGTGAAACTGTTACAGGTATTGATAACAACAATAAGTTCATTACCACAGATAAGAGAGAAATTGGATACAAAAATATTTTAATTGCTCCAGGTAGACAGGGCTTCCACTTCTTACAAGAAATAATGAAGGCTCTCAATGTTTCATACATTGATAATGTTGTTGATGTGGGTATCCGTGTAGAGACTCGACTTGAACACTATCCAATTGTAAAAGACTACTATGATCCAAAGTTCTATTTTCCTGAAAAAGTAAGAACCTTCTGTACAAACAGTGGAAACGCACACGTTGTAAGAGAAAAGTATACAACAGCACGTGGTGATGAATGGTATAGTGTTAACGGACATGCTTTCAAAGCAGATGAAAACAAGAACAATGGCCTTGTAAACTTTGCTATCTTAAAAACTGTTCGTTTTACAGAGCCTCTTGCTAGTGGACAAGAATTTGCAGAACACCTTGGACTTATGGCTGCATTAATGGGTGGTGGTAAACCTCTTATGCAGAGAGTTGGTGACTTTAGAATGGGCAGAAGAAGTAAGGAAGTTGATTTCAATGGTGACCTTTACGACTTTAAACCATCACTTGTTGGAGCAAGCCCTTCTGATATCTCACTTGCAATGCCTAGTAAGATTTTAAGATACATTTGGTCTGGTATGAAAAAGCTTGATACAATTGTACCAGGCATTCTCCATCCATCTACAATAATGTACTACCCTGAAATCAAACTCTATGCTAACAAACCTCAGTATATCGATGAACATTTCTGTGTACAGGAAAATGTATACTTTGCAGGTGATGGTGCTGGTACAAGCCGAGGTATTACTGGAGCTTGGGCTAGTGGTATTAGAGCTGCAGAAGGAATTTTGAAAAACTTAGAGTAATGCAAAGTAGTGAATTTGGTAGTGGAGATATCTTTAAGCTAACACTTAAGCTAAGTATCCCTACATGCTTATCTCAGGCCGTGAACGTTTTATACTCTATGATAGATAGAATGTTCATCGGCCACATTCCTTTTTATGGCGATTTAGCTCTTGCAGGAGCAGGTATTGCTGCTCCAATCACAACATTTATCTCTTCATTTAGCTACATTGTTGCACTTGGTGGTGCCCCTATCATGGCAATGAAGCTAGGACATGGTGATAAAAAGAGTGCAGAGAATATTCTATATACATCTTTAATTTTGCTTTTAATTTTCTCTGCAATACTAACACCTCTTGCGCTAATCTTTGCAAAGCCCTTACTACTTAGCTTTGGTGCAACTAATCAAACAATTAAATATGCACTTTCCTACTTTAATATATATGTACTAGGAACTCCTTTTGCCCTTGCTCAAATAGCTTTAGCTAGCTTTCTAATTAACCTTGCAAACAGCAAGGGTGCTATGATAGCAAACTCAATTGGAGCAATAACTAATATTATTTTAGACCCAATTTTTATCTTTACTTTAAAACTAGGAGTAAAAGGTGCTGCAATTGCAACAATCATTTCTCAAGCATTAACAGCGACCCTACTCTTTCTAATGCTTTTAAGGTGCAAAGATGTAAATATTTATAAAAGTCCAATTAAAAAGAAAGTAATAACTAGGACATTCAAATTAGGTGCATCTCCATTTTTGATAATGGCAACAGATAGCTTACTATTAATACTTTTAAATACAATATTAAAGTTACACGGAAAAGCAAATGCTGATATCCTAATTACATCCTCTACTATTATTCAAAGCTATCATCTATTAGTTATGAATCCTCTTGGAGGTATTACTGGAGGTTCTGGAGGATTACTTAGTTATAACTATGGAAGTGGGCAGATAGATAGAGTAAAGAAGTCTTATTATTCTATCCAATTTCTAGCAACTACATATATATTGATAATATTTACTCTTACCTATGTGGGAGGAGAAAGCTTCATTTCACTTTTTACAAAAGATGAAGTAATTAGAAGTGTTACCTATAAATACTTAAAGGTTTTCACTTTAATGATTATCCCACTATCATTTCAATATTGTAATGTCGATACCTTTACAGCTCTAGGACAGGTCAAGTATGCACTATCATTTTCACTCTTTAGGAAAGCTATTTTCTTAATTGCTATGATTACACTACCACTACTCTTTGATGCAGAAGCAGTGTTCTTCTCAGAGCCTATTTCTGATTTAATTGCGGCATTAGTTTCTACAACAATACTTAATATCAGGCTTCCTAAGATATTAAAGGAAAGAGAAGAAAAAGGCCTTCAAATATAACTTATGATGATTCATAATTAAAGTATGAAAAAACTTCTTTCATCACTTTTACTTCTCTTTCTACTACTAAGCCTATATGCAAATGGTGAAGTGTATTTAGAAACTGAACACTTTAAAATAATCTATGGTGAAGAAAGTAATAACATGGCTACAGAGATAATGAATGTAGCAGAGGAAGAATACGACCGACTTGTCTCTTTTTTTAATAAAGATCCTAACTTACACATTCCTATATATATAAATAGTAAAGAAAAGAGTTATAATGCATATTTATCAACATACCCATCACTTCATTTAGTGTTTTATAATACCTGGATACCTCAAACACTATACAATGGAGAACAAACAATAAGACTAATTTTTAGACATGAATTAACTCATGCATTAATGTTTTATTACAAAGGGCTCCTTGGAAGTATTACAACTACTCTATTTGGTGATTCTGCAGACTTATCAAAACATTTACATTACCTACAATTTATTACTGAAGGTATGGCTGTATACTTGGAGTCTTTTGATAAAAGAGGAAGATTAAATAATCCCCTATTTGATAAATTAAGGATTCAAGCAGCAATAGAGAATATAAATATTAATTATCTTGATGCTTCAGGAAGTATGGATATTTATCCTGGGGGAAATATCCCGTATATCCTAGGAGGAGAATTCTTTAAATGGGTTGCAGAAAAATATGGAGAAGAATTACTTTCTGTATTTATTTTGGATATAGCAGAAAATGTATTTGCATTTCCTCAAAATGCATATAAAAAGCATTTTAATTCAAGTTTATATGATGATTGGAATAGTTTTTTAGGTGATACAGAAGTTCCTAAAAATCTAATAGAACCAAACAAAATAACAAACAAAAGTAGAATATATAGCGATATTACTGCAGAATATGATGAAATATATGCTATTTCAAGCTATCAATCTGAAATATTAAAACTAGAAGATGACAATGAAAAAAATCTATTTAAGTTCATTTCTAGTTCATCATCAATAAGTGTAAATAATGATAATATTCTTCTATCATTTTCATCACAAGACCAATGTTATACAGCTTTATATACCCAAAATGGTAAAGAGCTAAAACGATATAATGGTTATTATGAAGGTTCTTTTATTGACGATGATATAGCTTTACTTCGCTTTGATGATACTAAAATTTATCTTGATATTCTAAATAAAAAAACCTTTTATCTGGGGCAATCAGTTAGTGCAAGTAATTTAATTAATTTAGATAACAAAGCTACTTTTCTTTTTGAAGATGAAAATGGACAAGCAATAGCTATTGCTGATGATAGCATTTATCTCTATCGTATTCCTAAAGAAATAAAAATATCATCAATAAATTCTAACAATGAAACTATTTCAGTTTCTTATACTTTTAATACCGATGGTGAACTTTCAAAGTATGGTGAAATTGATATTGAAACAAATACTATCTACTTGTCAAATATAAATATTAATGGAGGGATAAATAATCCTATCAAGGTTGGAGATTATGTTTACTTTATTTCAGAATTTTTTAACTCATCTGCAATTTCAAAAATCAGTATAGAAGATTTAACTTTTGATAAAAAATATTCTTTAACAAAAGAGAAAATATCAAACATTTCTTCCCCTGAAACAACACTAAATACTAAAAAATATAATCCAATAGCTAATATACAAAGAGGTACTTTTATACCTTTCTCAAAAAATTTTACTACCTATATAAAACCTTTAGTAGGTCCTGGGCTTACTTGGATTACAAGTGATCCTACAGAAAAACTTACATTTATTACATCTTTAGGTTATAGCGTTCAAAGTCAAGAATTATTTTTATCTCTAAATGCATCATATCAAGACATCAGTGGGACATTTTCTTTATATAATGGTTGGAGTGAATCAGTAATTAGCTATACCAAAGACTATCCATTAAAAAGTAACAACAATAAAATTACACTATCGAACAGCTTATATTTCATAACGCCTAATAATATATTTATCAACAATTTTCTTCTCACCTATTGTGATTTAGCAAAGCGTAGTAATAAAAGATTTGATTATTCAGGATACATTTTATCATTAGAACTAAATAATTTTTCTCCTACTCTATCAGCTGGACTCTACATTTCTGGATTATTTCCAACTTCAATTAAGGTATCACATAAAATTGATAGTAATTCACTATCTCTTTATGCAAATACACATATTTTCACTATCGAAATACAAAATTCTATTCCTATTCTTTTTATTTACATCAAATACCTTGATTTCCAAACAACTATAATATCTAATATCAAAAATAATAGTATTTATAATACTTATTTATTATCACTTATAACGTCATTATCTCCAGTAGTTGGTAGTGCAACTAGAGCTGATATTAAATTTGGAATTGAGGTTAAATACACAAATAAATGGATGTTCTCTTTAATTTTTAATATTTTTTATTAAGTTTCTATCTATTTAATACAAAAGATTTACAAAAGTTTAAACTAATATCTTTTAAATATTACCAAATATCAAATATACTAATAAAAGTATTTATTTTAAGGGAGATTTCTATGCCGCTTAGGAAGAGAATCCTAGTAGTAGAAGATAATGATTTAAATAGAGCTATTTTATGTGAAATATTATCAGCTTCATATAATACTATAGAAGCTGATAATGGAAAAGAAGCATTAGAATTGCTTAGAACAACAACTCAAAAAGTAGATTTAATCCTACTTGATCTCATGATGCCAATCATGAATGGTTATGAGTTTTTGGATGAATTAAAGAACGATAAAGAATTATCCCTAATACCTGTAATTGTTACAACTCAGAATGAAAGTGAAGATGATGAAATTGCGGCTCTATCACATGGAGCAACAGACTTCGTTCCAAAACCATATAGGCCACAAGTTATTCTTCATAGAATTAAAAGTTTAATTACCTTTAAAGAAAATTCTGCTATCGTAAGCCAAGTAAAGTACGATAAATTAACAGGCCTTTACAGTAAGAATTTTTTCTATAGAAAAGCAAATGAATTAATTAGCGAAAATCCAAATAAAAAATATTCTATTATCTGTACTAATATTGAAAATTTTAAACTTTATAACGATATCTTTGGTCTCAAAAAAGGTGATGAATTATTAAGAAATATAGCTGACAATATTAGAAAGCATGCTCATAAAAATACTATTTGTGGTCGTTATGAGGCTGATAGATTCTTATTAATTAGAGAAAGAGAACAAGAAAAACACGATAGAGAACTTTTTTTCAATACTCAAATTCCACTAATAGATAATAATGTAATACTCAAATGGGGTATTTATGAAATTAATGATAAGAGCATCTCAATTGAACAGAGCTGTGACCGTGCTCTATTAGCTGTTGATAGTATTAAAGGTCAATATAACATCCATTTTGCACTTTATGACGATGTAATGAGAGAAAAGATGATTAGAGAAAAAGCCATTACAGATGTCATGGAAAAAGCAATTGAGGAAAACCAATTTATCGTATATCTACAACCAAAATACGATTTAAACAATGATACTATGGCAGGGGCGGAGGCTCTAGTTAGATGGATTCACCCTACTTGGGGTTTTATGTCTCCAGCAGAGTTTATACCTCTCTTTGAGAAAAATGGCTTTATCACAAGTCTTGATTTATACGTATGGGAAAGAGCTTTGCAATATTTACAGGAATTTAAATTAAAAGGCTATCCTATGCTACCAATTTCAGTAAATGTATCAAGAGCTGATATCTACCAAACTGATATTGTAAAAAAATTACTAGACCTTACAAAGAAATATGATATCGAGCCAAAATACTTACACCTTGAAATAACAGAGACAGCATACGCAGAGGATCCTGGAAAAATTATTGAAACTGTTGAGATATTAAAAGCTCATGGTTTTATACTAGAAATGGATGACTTTGGAAGTGGATACTCTTCATTAAACATGTTAAATGATATGAAGCTTGATATTCTAAAACTAGATACAATGTTTATTCAAAGTGAGATGTCAAAGCCAATTTCTAGAAGTATTTTGCGATTCATCATAAATCTTGCTCACTGGATGGGTTTAACTGTTGTTGCTGAAGGTGTTGAAACAGCAGATCAAGTACAAAGATTAAGAAATATCTCTTGCGATTACGTTCAAGGATACTTCTTCTCTCGCCCTATTCCTAAAGCAGATTTTGAAGAACTATTAAAGGCTCATAAATGCCATAAGCCAACAAAGCTTTCTATTATTAGGAATGAAGGTGAAAAATGTGAAACAAAAGCTATTGTAATAATTGATGATGATAAAGAATACTCAGCAAGTGTAGCTAAAGTCTTTGAAAAAGATTACGAAGTATTTATTTTTGAATCTCCTGATAAAGCATTATCATTTATTAAAGCTAGTGAAAATATTAGTGCAATAATACTTTCGATGACACTAAAAAATAATCAAGCAAAGCATACACTTGATAAACTTCATCAAGATCCTGATTTTTGGAAGATACCAATTCTTTCCATAATTCAAACCCCAGGTGCAGCTTCTGATATTAATCAAGTTCTTGAAACAGATGATTTCTTATGCAAATGTCATCCTCTCAGTGACTTGAGAAGAAGAGTTGAGCACATTATTAATATTGCATCAATTCAAGAAAGAGAAGCAATCTTACAGGAAGAAGCAAGTCATGACTATCTTTCTGGTCTTTTAAATCGAAGAGGTTTTCAAGTTGCAATTAACCACATTAGAAGAGAAGAACTTCCTGTAACTATGTGTATTTTTGATATGGATGATCTTAAAAAGTTAAATGATACTTTTGGTCATGAAAAAGGTGACTTAATGATAAAAACCTTTGCTGAACATATTAAAAAAAATACTCGTTCTAATGATATTTTATGTCGTTATGGTGGTGATGAGTTTATAGTAATCCTTAAAAATATTAATGATAAAAAAACTGTCCTAGCTAAAATGGAATATGTTTGTAATCAATTTAAGGAAACTTTGAGGCAAGAGAACATACAAGTTGCTTGTTCTTGCGGAATTGTAGTTGGCAAAGATGGTGAAAGACCAACAAAAGAAATGATTGAAGATGCAGATAAAGCCCTATATAGAGCAAAAAGTAATAATAAAGGAAGTTGTAGCCTTTAATTAGTTTGGTGATCAATAAGATGATCACCAAACATATTTTTATTTTCTTTTACCTGTATTAACGATTACGATTCCTGTGATAACTAATAATAGAGAAAGAATATACTTCATTTGAAATACATTTTCTCCTAGTAATAATGCCGCAGCAACAGCACCAGAAAGTGGGTTAACACATTGGAAAACTGAGATTTTCCCAACACCGTTAGCACTAACAAGACTTGTCCAAAGCATAAGACAGATTGATGATGCTAATGCTAGGAAAAGCAAGCATGAGTATCCAAAGACTCCACCATTTGAAAGTCTTCCACCTAGGAATTGAGAAATAATTAACAGCTCTATACCACCAATTAATAGGTTATATCCACTAGCCATTACAGGATCTATTCCTTTTGTAACCTTTCTTGAAACATTAGTACCAAATGCAAATGAAATAATCGAAAGCAGCATTACCCCCTCACCTTTAAAAGAGAAGGATTCAAAAGAACCACCCCAAAGGAAACATACTAAGATACCTGAAAAGCCAAAGATAGCACCTAATACCTTTCTAGTATTAATCTTGTCATCTTTAAACATAAAATGAGCAAAGATTGTCATAAAGATAAAACTAGTACCATTAAGAATTGAACAGTTAATTGATGCTGCACTAATCATTCCTGCAAACTGTAGTCCATATGTTAACCCAGTTTGAATAGAACCTAAAACTAATATTGGAACAACATTCTCTTTTTTTAAGAGAGGAAGTTTCTTATCTCTTATTGAACAGACAATCAGTAAAATAACACCTGCTATGCAAAATCTAATTGCTGCAAATAAAAATGTTGATCCAATATCAGAAATATTAAATAGCTCATAGCTCTTTTTAATAACTGGAAAAACAACACCCCATAGAATCTGACATAGTACAGCTAAGAGCGCTGCATATGCAGGGACCTTTAAGTAATTTTTTTTCATTGCTACCTACCTTATGCTAGACATTAGTACTTTATTATTAATTAATCTACTCCCTCAAGATGACTAGTCGCATTAAAAATACATTATTTGGATACACATCATTTATGTAAATAATAAAATATGATGAAATTATTGAGGTATTTATACGATTTTTGTTGTTTTTTGTTGCGTTCTAAAATAATCGATTGTAACATGTAAATGTAGTGTGCTACATTCTTTACATAAAACCGGACGGGGGTCAGATATGCAAAACAGCAGTGCTATCGAACTTAAAGGTATCACGAAACGGTTTGGTAAGGTTGTTGCAAATGATGGCATCAACCTTGAGATACGAAGAGGTGAGATTCTATCTCTCTTAGGAGAGAACGGAAGTGGTAAAACCACTTTAATGAACATGCTCTCAGGTATCTATCAGCCTGATGAAGGACAAATATATGCTGATGGAAAGCAAATTTCTATTACTAGTCCAAAGGATGCATTTTCCTATGGAATAGGTATGATACACCAACACTATCACTTAGTTGATGTATTCACAGCTGCTCAAAACATCATTTTAGGATTATCAGAAGAAAAGCTTGATATTAAAAACACAAATATCAAAGTAAAGGAAATTTGTGATAAATATGGTTTTGATATTAATCCTACAATGAAGGTTTATGATATGTCCGTATCTCAAAAGCAGACAGTAGAGATTGTTAAAGTTCTCTACAGAGGTGCTGATATATTAATTCTCGATGAACCAACAGCTGTATTAACTCCTCAAGAAACTGACAAGCTATTTGCAATTTTAAGAAACATGAAAAATGATGGCAAGGCTATTGTTATCATTACTCATAAGCTTGCAGAGGTAATGGCAATTAGTGATAAGGTTGCAGTACTTAGAAAAGGTAAATACATTGGTACAGTAAATACTTGTGATACTAACCCTCAAAAGCTAACAGATATGATGGTTGGTCACTCTGTAACCTTAAATATTGATAGACCAAAATACGATAATATAAAAGAAAGAATTGTTGTAAGTGGTTTAACATGCCTCGATCAAGAAGGTATTACAAAGCTTAATAATGTTAGTTTTACAGCCTATGGTGGTGAAATTCTTGGAGTTGCTGGTATTGCTGGCTCTGGTCAAAGAGAGTTACTAGAGTGTATGACAGGTCTTTATCCTGTAAAGAGTGGCTCCATTAAGTACATTCCACCAGAGGGTGGAAAGGAAGAAGAGCTAGTTGGACTTACTCCTAAAAAAATTAAAGCTCTTGGTGTCGGTATGGCATTTGTTCCAGAAGATCGACTTGGAATGGGTCTTGCTGGATCTATGGGTATGACTAACAACATGATGCTTCGTTCATGGAAGAATGGTAAGTCCCCTTTTGTTAACAAAAAATCACCTGAAGAACTTGCAAAGAAAATATGGAATGACTTAGAGGTTGTAACCCCTTCAACATCATTCCCTGTTAGAAGAATGAGTGGTGGTAACATCCAAAAGGTATTAGTAGGACGTGAAATTGCAGCTCAACCTAATGTTTTATTAACTGCATATGCAGTAAGAGGTCTTGATATTAACACCTCCTACACTATTTATAACCTGTTAACAGAACAGAAGATGAAGGGTGTTGCAGTTGTATATATTGGAGAGGAATTAGATGTTCTTCTTGAGCTTTGTGATAGAATCTTAGTTCTCTGTGGTGGAGAAGTAAGTGGTGTTGTTGATGCAAGAACTACAACAAAGGAAGAGATTGGACTTATGATGACAAGTATTGGATCAAAGGAGGATAAGTAATGAGTGCAGAAGTAAAAAAAGCTCCTTTAATTAGACTTGCAAAGAAAGATGCAATGGATCCAAAGAAGGCTTGGGCTATCAGAATTGGTTCAATACTTATGGCTCTGATTTTAGGCTGTATTCCTATTCTAATTACAGGTAATAACCCTATTACAGCATATGGTGTAATTATTAAGGGTTCATTAGGTACATCATTCTATCTTAAACAAACTATCAAGTTAGCTATTCCACTACTAGGAACTGCTCTTGCTATTGCTCCTTGTTTTAAGATGAGATTCTGGAACATTGGTGCTGAAGGTCAAATTACAGCTGGTGCAATTGGTGCTTCATTCTTTGCAATTTACTTTGCAAAAAGCATGCCTCATGTACTTTTATTAATCATCATGATGGCAGCTGCAGCATTAATTGGTGGTATTTGGGCTATGATTCCAGGCTTCTTCAAAGCTAAATACAATACAAATGAGACATTATTTACTTTAATGATGAACTACATTGCAATTGGTATTGTTGCTTGGTTACAAGGTGGACCTTGGGAAGGTAGAAAAGGAACTCAGCAAATTCCACTTTTCGATAAAAATGCCTACTTACCAACAGTATTTGGTATCCATATTGGTTGGATTATCGTACTTGTCTTAGTTGTATTAGTACATATTTATATGAACTATACAAAGCAGGGATATGAAGTAGCAGTTATCGGTGATAGTGTTAATACAGCTCGTTACGCAGGTATGAACGTTGGCTGGATCATGGTTAGAACAATGCTTGTATCCGGTGCTATTTGTGGTATTGTAGGATTTATTTTGGTATCAGGGCAGAACAAGACTATCACAAGTAACGTTGCTAATGGTGTTGGTTTTACAGCTATTACAGTTGCATGGTTAGGTCACTTAAATGCATTTGCGATGATTGCAATTTCATTAATACTTGCAATCTTAGAAATGGGTTCTAGCTACCTACAGCAAATCTTAGGAGTTCCTTCTGCAATTAGTGAAATTGTTTCAGGTATCCTACTCTTCTGTATGCGTGGTTGTGAATTCTTTATCAACTATCAGATGATATTTAGATCAAAAAAAGAGGAGGTTAAAGCATGAACACTCTGATTACATTAATCGCAGCTGCTGGAACATTCGGCACAGTACTCATGTTTGGTACTCTCGGTGAGATTCTTACAGAGAAATCAGGAAACCTCAATCTTGGTGTAGAAGGTATTGTATTCATGGGTGGTGCATTCGGTCTTGCGGGAGCATACTCATATGAAGCACTTGTTGGAGTTGGCTCCTCAAATGGACTAATTGCAATATTAATAGCAATTATCTCAGCCTTCATTGCTGGTGCAATTGCATCTGCACTATTTAGCTTTTTGACAATTACACTAAGAGCAAACCAAAACGTTACAGGTCTTGCACTTACAATCTTTGGAACAGGTGTTGCAAAGTTTACAGGTGAATATATGCGTCATAAAGTTGGTGGATTCGTAACACTATCAAACCCACTTAAAGAGGCATTTACATTTGTACCTATGCCAAAGTTTTTGCAAAACATCCCAATCGTAGGAAAAATACTCTTTTCACAGTCAATTTTCTTCTATATTGCAATTATTTTAGCAGTAGCAATGCATTTATTCTTCCAAAAAACAAAGACTGGTCTATACTTAAGATCAGTAGGAGAATCTCCAGTTACAGCAGATGCTGCAGGTATCAACATGGTTAAATATAGATATCTTGCAACTATCATTGGTGGTGGTATTTCAGCAGTTGGTGGTATGGTATATGTAATGACAACTGGTGGATGTACTTGGAATGAACACTCACTTGCAGGTATCGGTTGGCTTGCTGTTGCACTTGTAATCTTCTGTATGTGGAAACCTCTTAACGTTCTTTGGGGCGCAATTCTATTTGGTGCACTCAAGATAATGTATATGAGAGTTGTACTCCCATTCTTCCCTACTGAGCTATATAAGATACTTCCTTATGTTGTTACTGTAATAGTACTCATCATAACAAGTATGCGTAATAGCCGTGATAAGCAGCCACCTGCTTCCTTAGGTCTTAACTACTTCAGAGAAGATCGCTAAGGTTAAAGTGGTACTAAAACTTAATCCAATAGTCGTATGACTAAATATATTCGGAGGAAACATATGAAAAAGACATTAGCTCTCGTACTCGCTCTTCTTATGTGTATGACAAGCGTATTTGCACAGGGTGCAAGTGATGCTAACACAGCAAGCAAGACAACTAAAATCGGTTTTGTTGTTATCGGCGATGAAAACGACCAGGGTTACACCTACAACTTCATGAACGGCATGAATGCAGCTATTTCACAGCTTAAGAGTGAAGGTTATGATGTTGAACTCTCAATAAAGAGAAACATTGCAGAAGATGCAGGTTGTGTAGATGCAAACCTCGCACTCGCTGCTGAAGGTTGTTCAATCATCTTCAACAACTCATATGGTTTTGAGCAGTATATGCAGCAAGCTGCTGATGAATTCCCACAGGTTAAGTTCATCTCATTAACAAACTGTGGTTCACAGGTTGATGGTAGAGACAACACATACAACGCATTTGCAAGAATTTACGAAGGTAGATACATCGCAGGTGTAGCAGCAGGTATGAAACTCCAACAGCTCATCGACAATGGTACTATTAAGCCTAATCAGGCAGTAATTGGTTATGTTGGCGCATTCTCATTTGCTGAAGTAATTTCAGGTATGACATCTTACTACCTCGGCGCAAGAAGTGTATGTCCTACAGCTACAATGCTTGTACAGTTCGTAGGTTCATGGGGCGATCCTACTCTTGAAGCTGAAGCAGCTCAGGCTCTTATCGACCAGGGTGCAGTAATGATCAGCCAGCACTCAGATAATACAACTCCTGCAACAACAGCTCAGAAGAATGGTGTTTTCCATACAGGTTACAACAACGACATGACAGCAGTTGCTCCAAAGGCTTCTCTCCTCTCATGTAAGATTGACTGGACAAAGTACTTCCACGACTTCATTAAGAATGAACTTGACGGTAAGGGTAACCCATCTGACTACTGTGGTACATATGCTAACGGTGAAATCGTTGTTACAGAGCTCAACGAAGCAATTGCAGCTCCTGGAACAAAAGAAGCAATGGCTAAGGCTGAAAAGGCAATTGCTGATGGTTCTCTCCAGGTATTCGATCTCTCAACATTCACAATTGGTGGCAAGACAGCTACTAACGCAGATATGTATGATAGCTTCGCAGCAGTTCAGGGCGATGCAGTTAAGAACGGTGCATTCCAGGAATCAACACTTCAGTCAGCTCCATACTTCGTTGGACAGATTGATGGTATCAAGTGGCTCAATGCAGCTTATTAATCTATTAGATAATTATCTAAGAATCGGTCAGTTAGCTCTGACCGATTTTTTATGCTATAATTACTTTCATGAAAAAAATATTAATTCTTATTCTACTTCTTATCATTCCTCTTTCACTCTTTGCTATGGCAAATTCTGAAGAGACTAAAACTGTAATTGAATTTGAAACAACAGATATCTTTGGTAATTCAGTAACCTCTAGTGATATTTTTAAAACTTCAAAAATAACTATGATTAACTTTTGGGCAACCTACTGTCGTCCTTGCATAGGAGAATTACCTTTTTTAGCCCAAATTCCAAAAAACTATAGTAGTGAAGATCTTCAAATTATTGGAATAATTACAGATGTTACAAACCAAGCAACCTATGATAGTGCTATTACTTTGATAAAAGAAAAAGGAGCAAGCACATATACGCACTTGCTTCCTTCTCAATCAATGATCCCAATTCTTAATAATATTTCAGTAGTACCAACAACCCTATTTGTTAATGAAAAAGGAGAAGTAATAAAAAGTGTTGTTGGTAGTAATACTTTAAAAAAGTGGATGGAGATTATTGATAATCTTTAATTTTTATAATTAATTCTCTCCCCTCTCTCTAAGGCATATACTATTAATTTATCACTCTCTAAATCTTCATGGTGCATATCAACAGCACTTAGCTGATGATTATCATAGGTAGTATAATATATAATTCCTTTATCTGTGTTGTAGCATGAAGTATAGAGAGTAATTTCAAATTCCCCAGGCTTTACTTCACAACATCCTCTTTGTTGATCTACACTATTTAATATATGGAAGAATTGACTAACACTAGATTCTTCATCATCCTTTGAGAGTGAATTCATTTTTACAAAAGATACCCTTACAAACCTTGATTGTGATGATAAATCCCCAGGAAGCCCAATTGCGCCCATTCCTCTAGAATATTGCTCTAAGTTAATAGAACCAAATGTGTTATCCACATCCTTATGAGATAGATGTCTATAGTTATTTAAGTTATATAATTGCTTATCAAAAGGAGGATTATTTGTTAAACACCCTACTGGATTATCATAAATCTTAGTTCCCTCTTTAACAAATTCTACTGTAACAGCCTTTGTTTTATCAGCTATTAAGTAATGTAGTGATGCTACAGGCAATTTTTCACTAAAAGGTGTATCAAGAATATTAAGACTATGAATTAATGCTATTGCTTCATCAACATTCTTTGCTAAAGCTAAGATATATGGAATAAACTCAAATTGAGCAATATTCTTTTTATCTTTACTTAAAGTACTATTGTAGTGAGCATTGTTTACAAAATTTAATCCAGCTACTCCTAATCCCTTATCATTAATACCTTCAAAATAAAGTGGGGTGTTATTAATAACAGTAGCCATTCCAATGATAGCATAGTGTGTATTAATATCACTTTCCTTTCGAAGGTGTATAGGAAAGTTTCTTGGAGTAATTACAACACTTTCACCATATGAAAAATCATAATCAAGTGTTCTTCCGAAATAAAAATCTTTTGTCTTATAAGTAGTTGCTGTACACATAACTGAAATTTAATACCTAATACTAAAATTGGCAAATATTAAATGTTATTACGACAATACCAAGAATTAATAGGATAATACCTGTCATTCTATTTAATGTCTTAGCATCCGCTTTATTTGCAATCTTTGCCGCAATTCGAGCAAAAATAAATGTAAATAACATGCATAGAATTAGTATGTACCAATTAGGTACACCTGCTATTGCAAAGTGACTTATGGAACCTGTTAATGCTGTAAAAGTCATAATGAATACACTAGTTCCAACAGCACATTTAAGTTCATATCCAAGTACACTAGTTAGAATTAAAAGCATCATCATTCCACCACCTGCGCCGACAAAGCCACAGATAAATCCAATTAAAGTTCCAAATATAATACTTTGAATCATTCTCTTCTTCTTTGAAACACTTAACATAGCTTCCTTGGTAGTCATTACAGGCTTAACTATAAATTTTATACCAAGTAGCATAGTCATAAATACAGAGAAGTTACCCATTGTATTACTACTAACTAATGATGAAACATAGCTTCCAACAAGAGTAAATATTAATACAAAGGTCATCATTAATAGACCATTTTTAATATCAATGTTTTTATTTTTATAATAAGTAAAAGCACTTACAGCAGATGCAAGAACATCTGATGCAAGTGCAATTCCAACCGCCTGATATGGATCAATCTTTAAAAAAGTAACAAGAATAGGAGTTATTACTGCCGCAGCACTCATACCTGCAAAGCCTGTTCCAAGTCCTGCTCCTAAACCTGCTAATAGTGTTACCAAAATAATGCTTAATGCGTTCATGAAAAACAAAAATAAGCATTATTATAATAATCGGCAAGACTATTCTATTTTTGTTACAGGATAATCAGCTGCTTCAACAGCATTTTTTAATTCATCATCACTTACATTCTTACTTAAAGTGACAATGGCGCACTTCTCTTTGAAGCTTACATTTGCTTCTACAACCCCGTCTAAAGCCTCAAGAGCCTTTTTAACTCTTTTTTCACAATGCTGACACATCATTTCTTCTATATAAATGGTTTTTGTCATTTCCTTTCTCTCCTTATTAAACAAATATTTTCTATCTTTTTTTGATGAACTAATATCCATCATATTAATTCTCAATGCATTAGAAACTACACAAAATGATGATAGGCTCATAGCAAATGATGCAAACATAGGGTTTAATGATAATCCAAATACCCCAGCAGCAAGCGGAATACCTATGGCATTATAAATAAATGCCCAAAACAGATTTTCCTTAATATTTATAAGCGTTCTTCTTGAAAGCCTAATTGCCTTAACAACATTTTCTATTGTTTCACCCATAATGATAATTGAAGCAGAACCTATTGCAGCATCTGTGCCACCTGAAATAGCAATACCAATATCAGCTCGCATTAAAGCAGGAGAATCATTAATACCATCTCCAACCATTATAACCTTACCAGACTTCTGCAATTTTCTAATATAAGCTTCTTTACCATCAGGAAGCACATCACTGATTACCTCATCAAAGCCAACTAACTTATTAATTGCATTTGCAGTTCTATTATTGTCTCCTGTAAGTAAAACAGTCTTAAGCCCCATATTTTTTAATTCATCTATTGCTTTCTTACTACCTTCTTTTAAGCTATCACTGATGGCAATAATACCAAGTACACTACTATCTTTTGTAAAAATTAATGGAGTTTTTCCCTCATTAGATAAAAATGTACACTTTTCTATTATATCATTTTCAAGATTAATTCTTGATGAAACAAACCTTACAGACCCACCAATAATATGACTATTATCAATTATAGCTTCAACACCATTTCCAGCTAATACTTTAAAGTTTTCAACTTCTATTGGTTTTACATTTTGTTCTTTACCATAATTGGAAATTGCTTTTGCAAGAGGATGCTCACTCTTTGCTTCAATTGATGAAGCATACTTTAATAATTCATCATCAAAAGAAATGACATCACAAACCTTCATCTTACCAGTAGTAATAGGACCTGTTTTATCAAAAACAATAGTCCCTGCTTTACAGGTATTTTCTAATACCGCTGCATCCTTAAATAAGATTCCATTCTTTGCACCCTTCCCTGTACTAACCATAATCGCAACAGGAGTTGCAAGCCCTAATGCACAAGGGCAACTAATTACTAAAACTGCAACAGCATGAGAAAGTGCAAAAGAAAGAGAAGATGTAATAATTAGTTGTATTATAAAAGTCATAAGTGCGATTAAGATAACACAAGGAACAAAGATTCCTGAAACCTTATCTGCCGCTCTACTAATTGGTGCTTTTGAAGAGGAAGCTTCTTCAACAAGCTTAATGATTTTACTAAGTGTTGTATCTTCTCCTACTCTTGTTGCTCTAGCTTTTATATTTGAATTTAAACAAATACATCCAGCAAAGATGTTACTTCCTATACTCTTATTAACAGGCATACTTTCCCCTGTTAAAGAGGATTCATCAAAACTACCATCTCCTGAAATAACTACACCATCAACAGGAACAGAGGAACCAGGATAAACAATAAATATATCATCAACTTTGACATCTTTGATATCAATTGATAACTCTTCATTACCTCTTAATACTATAGCCTTTTCTGGTGATAACTTTATTAATGAATTTATTGCATCTGTTGTCTTTGTCTTACTTCGTGCTTCTAAGCATTTTCCTAATGTAATAAGAGTTAGTATTGTCGAAACAGCTTCAAAATATAGGTTATGATAATAGCTATGTGCATGCTCCGGATACAAAAACATTAGAAGCATATTTACATATGAGTATATAAATGATGCACTTGCACCTAGCGCTACTAAGCTATCCATATTAGGTGCTTTTCTAAGTAATGATTTAGTTCCTGAAATAAAGAATTTTCTATTAATAAAAATAATAACAATGGATATAGTTAATTGAACAACTGCATTTATGCTATGGTTTGTAAAGAATCCAAGGGGAAGATTAATCATTGCACCCATTGAAATATATAGGTGGAAAAAAAGTAAAACAAGTGATGGATAAAGCCTCTTTTTCATCAAATCTTCATCACTACTTACTTCTTTTTTAACCTCTTTTCCCTTTAAAGCAGCACCATAGCCCGCCTTTTCAACGGCCTTGATAATTACATCATCACTTAAATTTGAATCAACTGTCATAGATGAAGTTAATAAGTTAACACTAGCACTTTCAACTCCTGCTAAACTACGTACAGCCTTTTCAACAGTTGCAGAGCATGCTGCACAGCTCATTCCAGTTACATTAAATTCTTTCTTCATTTCATTAATTTCTCAATAGTCTTAACAAGTTCAGGAATGATTTCATCATTTCCCTTACTTAACTCTTCTTTAACACAAGATGAAAGATGTTGAGCTAACAGCTCCCTATTAAACGCATTTAAGGCAGCTGCAACAGCACTTGATTGAACTAAAATATCATTACAGTAGATATTTTCTTCAACCATTTTTCTAATCCCTCTCACCTGACCTTCTATTCTATTTAATCTAGTTACGAGACTCTTAATCTCTTCTTGACTTCGTTCTGTATTTTTAGTTTTGCAACAGCAACTCATATATACCTCCATGGGGTATATTAAAGATAATAATTCATAATATAACTGTCAACACCTATTGCATAAATAATAGTGTTATGTTAAAAGTATAGAGCATTTGGGCGATTAACTCAGCGGGAGAGTGCCACCTTGACGTGGTGGAAGTCATAGGTTCAAACCCTATATCGCCCAATCCAAATAAAGCTATTTCCTATAAGGAGATAGCTTATTTTTTATGTAGCACTTTAAGCCCTTTTGGGGTCATTTTTATGTAAATGTCAACCAAAATGTCAACTTTTCTAATTAGTATTTTTCATTTTCACTTTTCCCCTAAAACATTTCCTAATATAGAAATATATTATTCTTTAACTATGTTTTTAAAGGTAATAGAGCATTGACTTTTTTGTAGGGAGAAATATAAATTAATAACTACTAATTAGGTAGGTTAATCTAGGAGGTATAATTAATGAAGAAAATATTATTCATAGTTGGTTCAAGAAGAAAAGATTCCTTTAATAGACAGCTAGCAAAGCTAACTGAAAAACTAATTCAAGATCAAGCTGAGGTTTCCTATATTGATTACTCTAGCATTCCTCTAATGGACCAAGATATCGAATATCCAGCACCTGAGGAAATTGAAAAAGTTAGAAAGCAGTGCTTATCCTCTGACGCAATTTGGATCTTCACTCCAGAGTATAATCATAGCTATCCAGGAGCTCTTAAAAATCTTATTGACTGGCTATCAAGGCCACTATATAAGGGAGCTTCTAGAAGTGAGAATGCACTAAATGGTAAGCCATTTACAATTTCAACAGCAGCAGGTGGCTCAGGTGGTAGCTTTGTAAGAGAAAAGCTTATAGAGCTTCTTAATTTCCTAAATGCCAAGGAAGCGACTACTACTTACACAGCTATTACATTGGATAGGGAAGCATTTACTACAGGAATACTAAAGGCTAATACTGAAATTATAAATACCCAAGCTAAAGAGCTTCTAGAGTCCCTTTAATTACAAATGCTGATGATAGAGCCTAATTCTTTTATCATCAGCTTAGCTCCTTAGAGTGGTAGGATATAGCTACCTTAAATCTATTTAAAGAAAAGTTATACATTCTCTGTTGCCAAAGAAGAAAGAATAGTAGCACTAAAAGGAGAACATAATAAACATCTTGATAAAGTTCTTTATACAATCATTTTATTCATCGCTATGGACCTTATCAAATTTGTTTTTTCACTTCCTTATCCTTGTTACTTACTCATAGGGTCTAGCACCCAGCTTCCTGGCGTTATGTCCCATAAAAAACCAAGGAATGTACTTTTCAATCCGATTGTACATTATAATCTGCTTTTCTGTCATATATTCCAGCTCAACAAAGGCGTCTACAGCGTCTTTTTCAAAACATCCAATTTGGGCAAATGTTCGTCCCATCTGAGTAAAAGGAGTCACATGCGTTTATGTTGAGGATACGAATCATAAGATTAAGCTATTGGTTCAAAAATATTGTTTCAATGCAGAATATGATTTTTATTTGTATTTTACCCATATCTATTTCGGAAGAACCGATTTTAGAAGTTTTTTAAATAGATTTATTAAATCAATATGATAAAATAAGTTAAAAAAAGGAAGAATTATGCCTACTATTGTTGAATATAAGAAAGGTGATGTAGTCTATCGGGAAGGATCCTTTGAAATGGCGATGTACTATATAAAAAAAGGTATAGTTAATGTCTTTGCAAACTATGGAAAAGACTCAGAGATGCTTCTAAAAGAACAAATCCAAGGTGATTATTTTGGCCATTTAGAGTTAATTGAAGCAATTCCTAGATCTGCAACAATTGTAGCGAAGGAAGACGTTATTTTAGAAAAAATCCAAGGGGATGAATTTGGTTCATTTCTATCACAAAATCCAGAAGAATA
>JAQYFM010000013.1 GCA_028723145.1 Spirochaetales bacterium
ATGATCAACAACAGGACAAGCTGTAGACGAATAAATTACTTCAGTTTCAATATCAAATTGCTTAGCTCTCTCACTAATAATTCTATAAGTTTCATCTGCATCCTGGTGATGAATTACTCTTGAGTTACCAGTAACATACGCCGTTTCAGGAAGTACATTTAACCCATTTGACCCTGAACAAGTAGTAAATGCCATTGTAGTTTTTATCATTGCGGTAGCAAGAGGATTTACTTTAGGAAGAACTTTATTTAATAAAGGTGATAATCCCTTTGCATGGCGTAGGACAAAGCCAAGAGGACCATCAATAGTTGGTCCAAGTCGTCTAAACATTTCTATTGTGGTATCATTTAATTTAGCTTCAAATGGATCATCCTTCTCAACTGAGGCCATGAATTGTCCCAGTCTTACAAGTGGAGTGTTTTTGCCAGGAACAGATGCATGTCCTCCTTTACCCTTTGCGATAAACTTGAAATTACATGTACCTTTTTCAAGTGTTCCGATCATAGCAAAACGACCCTTAGCACCCTTAAGAGGTTCAGCTTTGATCATACCACCTTCATCGATTAAAAACTGTAAGTGTACATTTTGCTGTTGTAAGTATTTAACAATTTTTGGAGCACCATCACCTGCTATCTCTTCAGTATTTGAAGAAGCAATATATACATCTACATTTGGTCTATAGCCTTCAGAAATTAATTCTTCAAGGGATTGGAAAATACAAAATAGTGCACCCTTTGTATCTACTGTACCACGTCCCCAAACTTTCCCATCAACAATTTTCCCAGAAAAAGGAGGGTAAGTCCATTTTCCAGTTGCTTCAACAACATCTTGATGACTCATGAATAAAATAGGGTCATTGGTTGGTTTGTCAGCTTTCCACTTTAAAAGCATAGCTCCATCAAAAGATTTAAATTCCATAGTTTTAAATACATTTGGAAAGAGTTCTCTTAATACACTCTGAAATGCTTCAAACTTCTCAAGATTTAATTCTCCTCTAACACTTACTGTTTCGACTTGAATCATCTTTGATAGCTTTTCTTCATATTTCATTTTAACATTCCTTTTTTGAAAAATACGTAACTTAGTCCAATTGCAATTGCTCCACATGCAATTAATAAGAAGCTTGTTTGATTAATCATAGATGGAACAATTAAACATAATAATACCATAAATGAGAGAGGAAAAACTGTTATCTTTATACTTTTCTTAAAGTATTGATAACCAAGAGCTCCAAATAGGGCAGGAAGTACGTTATCAAAAGCAGGTTTGATTACTGGGTTTTGAAGTATTGGTGTTAGTGGAATTAGTAATAATACTCCAAGAAAAATTACTAACATAGTTACAAGTGAGCTTGTAGCAACAGAGAGTGTTGAAATAATTTCATTTTCTGTGCTACCTACTTTTGCCCCAGCCATATCTCTTGAGTTAAATGCACAAGGAAGTTTTAAGTTTGTAATGTTTCCTGTTAAAAATGTTAAATAAGAAGCACCTGAACCAAGTAGTGGAACATAGATTAAATACTCAACAATACATGATGGGATATATACAATTAATACAGATACTATTGCTTTAAAAAATGCAGACCATTCAATTGTACTTCCTGTTACATATGCCATCATAAATGGACATGATAGGAGCATGATTACACCAATTGAAAGCATGGTTTTACCAGTTCTATGTATCTCATTTTGATATTCTTCAAAATTAAATTCTTCATTCATATTTATCCCTCCTTAAAATAAGTTAACAATTACTGCTGAAACCATTCCTGCAAGCATTGCAAGTGATAGAGAAAAGTTTTCAAGCCAAGATGTTGAATACTTCTTTGATAGAAAATCAAAGAGGGCCATAAACAATCCTGAGACTAGTAGGGTAATTAATGGTGTAGCATTTGCTTTAACAAATGCGGTAGCGATGTATGAGCCTACAAATGTAGCACAAAGTCCAATCATCATACCTGTCATTGCGAAATTCGCAAATCCACCATTTGATGATTTCTTACTGCTTTGTGATAACTTGAGTTTTGATGAGTAGCTTTTTAATGTAAAAATTGTTAGTAAACAACCCCAAATAATACCAACTGTCATTACAAGTAGTATCGTTACAAGATTATTCATTGTTAAAACAGATGAATCGAGTTTAGTACCCATATTCTCAGCTGCAATATTTGCAACTGTTGCTTCATATTGTAAGTTTCCTACAACTGAAAGTCTTAACCATGATGC
>JAQYFM010000014.1 GCA_028723145.1 Spirochaetales bacterium
TTATCATCTCTTGTATCTTGATAGAGCTTTTCATCTATTTCCATTACTCCAGACTTTTGAGAATAAGCACAACCACCTCTACCGATAAATACATCTACATCGTTAAGTGAATATCCATATTCCTTTAGTAAATCTTCAATTACCATGCGTCTCAACGGAATTTGGTCATTTGCACTTTTATATTGTAATAATACAGGAGCGTCGTGAAAAACACTCTTAGTAAAAATATTATTCTCCTCTTCAAAAAGAGAAATCTTTGTTGATGTTGAACCAGGATTAATTACAAGCTGTCTCATAAAACCTCTTTTCTCAATATGACATTTAGCCATTTAGTCTCACTATATTCTTTTCTGCTATCATAAGTAGACCATAATTTTTGAACCACTAAATTATCTACACCTTTAATAAATTCTTTAAACTTATTTTCGTTAAAATAGGTGTAATACCTTTCATTTATATATTCTTCTTTATCACCATATTTAAATGATGAATAAATGTATCCACCTTCTTTTAATGCCCTTTCCATTTTTCTAAATACATCTTTAAGACTACTTCTTTCTAGGTGCAAAATTGATGCACAAGCCCAAATACCATCATAGGTAGCAATGCTATCAAGGTCACTAAAGAACATTTTCTTTACTTCTTTTCCAAGTAATTTAGACGCAAGGTTACACATCTCTTCGCTTCCGTCTATAGCAACAACATCAAAACCTTTACTAAGAAAAAATTTACTATCTCTACCTGAACCACATCCAAAATCAAGGATGGTACCTCCTAAGGGAATCAAAGGCAAAAAGCTTTCATATATTTGACTCATATCAGCATTGATAGTTGCTTCATAAAATGATCTCGAGTTCTTTGAATAGTAGGAAAGAGTATCCATAGTTCTATTTTATTACTCAAAACAAAGATTGTCACTGCTTTCCACTTAAGTTATGATAGCTAGCATGGGAAAAATTAGAGAAAAATTTTTTGGTTCAAAGGAGTTTTATTTAGCTGTTTTAGCCATAGCGCTTCCTATAGCGATACAAAACTGCTTTACAAACTTTGTAAACCTACTTGATAACGTTATGGTTGGGCAAATGGGTACACTTGAGATGAGCGGTGTATCAATTTCTAACCAAATATTATTTGTTTGTAATCTTTGTATCTTTGGGACAGTATCAGGAGGAGGTATTTTCTGTTCTCAGTTCTTTGGCGCAGATGATTACGAAGGAGTTAGATCTTCAATACGATTTAAGCTAATAGTAGGTTTAACTATTATTACTATAGCGATTCTTTGTTTTGTGTTTGCTGGGGATAAGTTAATATATCTATTTTTATCAGGAGAGAAGGATTTAGACAGTGTTAATAAAACACTCAATTTTGGTTTTTCTTATTTAAAAATAATGGCAATTGGTATCCCAGGATTTTTACTTAGCCAAGTGTATGCAAGCACCTTAAGAGAAGGTGGAGAGACTATGCTACCAATGAAAGCTGGAGTTACGGCCATTATTACTAACCTCGTTTTAAACTATTTATTAATCTTTGGACATTTGAGCTTTCCCAAATTAGGGGTAAATGGTGCTGCTATTGCAACTGTTATTAGTAGATATATTGAAGCTGGAATAATAATGTACAAAGCTCACACAAAAGAAAAATTTAAATACTTTAAAGGGCTCTACAGAACATTAATTATTCCAAGAGATTTATTTAAAAGGATTTTTAAAGCAGCTATTCCACTTATGCTTAATGAAACATTTTGGTCCTTAGCTATGAGTACCTTTGTTCAATGCTATTCAACTAGAGGTATTAATGCTGTTGCAGGATATAATATTGCAAACACCCTAATCCAGGTTGCAAATAGTACCTTTTTGGCAGTAGGCTCATCTATTGGCATTATTATTGGTAAATTATTAGGTGCAAATAAGTGTGATGAAGCAGTTAAAACAGATACAAAGTTAATAGTATTTTCTATAATGGTTGGTTCTGTTGCAGGAGCATTATTAATAGTAATCTCGCCACTATTTCCTCTTTTATATAACACAAGTCATCAAGCAAGAGAGATTGCAACCAAACTTATCATAGTGCAAGGTTGTTTCTTACCTCTCTTTGCACTTAGAAATGCCTCATACTTTACACTTCGCTCTGGTGGGAAAATATTAATCACAATATTAACAGACTCACTATTTATGTGGCTCTGTCCTGTTCCTATTGCTTTCATATTAAGTAGGTTAACAGACCTCTCTGTTCCAATGCTATTTATGAGTGTACAGCTCAGTTTTATCTTTAACTGTATAGTTGGAATAGTTCTAATTAAAAAGAAAGTATGGGTTAAAAATATTGTTAAATAAGTTAAAGGATATATTTCATAGCTTGTTAAAGCTAATAATTATGCGTTCTAATATATTTTCTAGGCTTAGGATTTTGTTGTTTTTTGCTAGTTCGATAAGGTTTTCTTTTAAACTTTAAATACTTTGTGTAAAAATATTAGTATATGCTTAGCATACTAAGAAATACCAAATATAAAGAAAACCTTAAAGTTTGTATTTTACTATTAACTTATTATCATAGATTCAATTTCAATAAAAAAGTATGAAATATATTCTATACTCCCATTACATTAATCGAAGTATATACCATCAAAAAGCTATAGATTATTTTTGTCTAGAATTCTGTTTTAATAGATAAAAAGGATACACTTTACTTAATAAAATTCACCACAAAATGATTTACAACAAAATAAGCTACGAAAACCGTATTTTAACAGTAATCGTAGCTATTGTGTCTATAAATAAAAAATAGTTAATAATCTAATATTGTGTTTTCTTGATAAGTATTTAAGAAAACATCAATCCCACTCTTTAATTCCGTTAAGAATCTTTTCATGGCTTCTTCTCTTTGGATCAATTTTCTTTTCAACCCAATCAACGAACTTTGTCATTATAGTTGCAATAACGAAGTACATGATTGCAGTAAGAATAAGAGGGAAGAAAGCTTCATAAGTTCTTGATCTTACAAGGTCACTTATCTTTGTTAAGTCAAGTACAGCGATATAACCAACTACAGATGTTTCTTTAATGAGAGTTACTACCTCATTTTTATAGATAGGCAAGAAGTGATGTGCCGCCTGAGGAAGTAAAATCTTAAAGAAGCTCTGGTAGTCAGAGTAACCAAGTGCAGTAGATGCTTCAAGCTGTCCCTTACCAATTGCGTTGTAACCTACTCTTAACATATCAATCATAGAGCAAGCAAACATTAATGAGAATCCTACTACTGATACCCATGTTCCTGAAAGTCGGGAGGAACCAAATACTATGTAGTATAAAATCATTAATAACAGTACTGTTGGCATACCATGAATGAGCCAAAGAATAAAGTTAGTTAAACCATTTGCAACCTTATTACCGTGTCGGCAGAGCATGTAAACACCAAAACCAATTGCAGAGCCCGCAATGATTGAAACAAATGTAATTAAAATTGTTTCACCTGCACCTTGAACAAATAACTTCCAACGATTTTCTTTAATAAATGTTTTATAGAAGCTTTGCTGAAGCTTTTCAAAGAATCCTAACTCTGCTTTATCCTCACCAAGTACAACTAACTCAATAGGAGTTTTATAGTAAACATCTGTAAGTGTTCCTGTCTCATTACGTTCTGCACTTACAACGATATTCATACCAACATCGTATTTACCTGTCTCAACACCTGGAGCAATTGCTTCAAAAGGAACTTCATAGAAAACTGGTTCATAACCATATTCACGGCAGAATCTACAGATGAAATCAACATCGAAACCTGAAATAGTACCATGACTGATGAAAGAGAATGGTTCGTAACCACCTTCAACTGCTACAGATATTTGGCCATTTTCACCTGTAAAGCCAGTTACATCACATGTATCTGTATCAGGATCGAAATCTGCGATCCAATAGTCATAAATCTCATCAAGCATTCCATTTGCACGGCTTTTTGCAATAAATGCATTAATTTCACTTAGTAATCGGTCCTTTTTCTCATTGTTACCAATGATACAAGTTGCATTAATATATCCAGCTGGCTCACTTAGAGTTGTTAACTCAGGATGGTTCTTTTTCTGTACACCGAAGCTAACCTGCTCAATTAGATAAGCATCAACCTTACCACTAGTTAATGCCAAAATCATGTCATTTGGCATGGTATAATATTGGAAAGTTGCTTTAGGAAGACGATCCATTATCAACTCTTCATATAATACAGCTGTCTGAACACCAATATTTTTTCCATCTAACTCATCGATAGAAGAGTAAGCAAATAGAGATGTAATGCACATCAACATCAAAAGAACTACAATAAACTTCTTCATTAACATTACTCCTCAATCCACTTAAATGTCATTACAATTTGATGGTGATATCCAAGTTCATCATCCACAAGTTCTTTTTGACTAAGCCCTGTAGTAGGTTCTTGGAGTAAGAGCTTAAAGAGCTTACTTTCACATGAGTTAACGTCTAAATACTCTCCATTATATTTAATAGTCATTGTAAGGATATCGCTCTTTTCAGAGTATTCAATCTTTACAAGGATATCTGGAGTATCAGAATATGAAGCAATATTGTTGATACATATTTCTTCAAGTGCAAGTAAAAGCTTACTTAAACGTTCAGCTTCAATTAAGAGCTTTTCACCATAGCTATGAAGTTCTTCATTCATTGCTTCGATATCGAAATCAGTAGAATCGATACGATATGTAAGAGAAGAAAGACGCTGAATAAACTTTCTTGTCATTTCTTTCTTAGGATGCTCAAAGATTTCCTTTGGAGTACCTTCTTCATAGACCTCACCGTCATACATGAAGAGAATTCTATTTGAAATCTTTCTAGCAAAATCCATTTCATGAGTAACAATCATCATAGTTCTTCCGGTTTTAGCAAGAAGCTTAATTACAGATTGTACTTCACCAATCATGCTAGGATCTAATGCAGAAGTTGGTTCATCAAACAAAATAATATCTGGATCCATAGCAAGAGTTCTTGCTATAGCAATACGCTGTTGCTGTCCACCAGAAAGCTCATCTGGGTAGTTAAATACCTTAGATGCAAGACCAACAGATTGTAAGAGATACATAGCCTTATCGTAAGCTTCCTGTCTTGATCTCTTTAACAATGTGATTTGAGGATTCATTATGTTTTCAATTACAGTCAGATGCCCAAAAAGGTTAAAGGACTGGAATACCATTCCCATGTGCTTTCTAACTTCATTTAAGTTACAGCCTCTTTCTGTGATGTCCTGGCCATCAACTATGATGCTACCGGAAGTAGGTTCAGTCAGCATGTTGATACATCTGAGCAGTGTAGACTTACCGGTACCGGATGGTCCGATGATTGATATAATGTCACCTTTGTTGATTGTTACATTGATATCCTTTAAAGGGATTGTATCATCATCAAACTCTTTCCTTAAGTGTTTAATCTCTATCATTTCACTCCACATGGCAGAAGCAAGTAAAATAGAAAGAAAAAGAAGAACACGACAAGGCACCTGGCAAGCTTAAGCTCACTAGTTGTACCCTAACTTTCCTCTGTCGACTTTCTTAATACCCACTCTGTCTCACCTAAAAATTTATTAATCAACACCCTTATAAATTAAGAGGGTGTAATGGTCAAGCCTTTTTGTAAAAAGAATGGAATAATAACTTTAAAATCCAAATATTAAAGAAAAATTATCGTTATATTTTTGTTGCAGGTTGTTGCATTTGTGTGTTTTAATTAAAACGTTGCATTTTGTTGCAAAAGGAAGGTAAAACGTGAAAAAGGAAAACTATGATGTTTCAAACATCTACAACCTTGATGGGAGAGTGCCAATTGCGAAGGCTATCCCATTTGGTCTACAACATGTATTAGCTATGTTCGTTTCTAATGTAACCCCAATTATCTTAATTGCAGGTGTTGCACTTTATAATGGAAATAGCTTTTCATCTCTCGATACAGCGCTACTAGTACAAGCAGCAATGTTAATCGCAGGAATAGGTACCCTAATTCAGCTTTATCCAATTTGGAAAGTTGGAGCAAAGCTACCAGTAGTAATGGGATTAAGCTTCACATTTTTATCTCCAATGATGATACTTGCATCAAGAGATTATGGCTTGCTAGTTGGTGCTGTTATGATCGGTGGTATTATCGAAGGCATATTAGGACTAACAACAAAATACTGGAGGCGCTTTGTTACGCCTATTGTATCTGCATGTGTTGTAACTACAATAGGATTCTCACTTCTATCAACAGGCATTTCAACTCTAGCAACCTCCAATGCCTATCCTCTTGGTTCTTGGCAGAACTTAACAGTAGGAGGTCTTACCCTATTAGCTTGCCTACTATTTCACTCGTTTACTAAAGGCTTTTGGAAAAACCTTTATGTCTTATTAGGACTTGCCGTTGGATATGTAATTTCCATTTTCTTTGGTATGGTTGATTTTTCCCAAATGATGGCAACCATCAATAAGCTTGGTATTATTTCATTTCCTCGTCTTTTTAGATTTGCACCAAAATTTGATATTGGAGCAATTATCTCTGTAACACTTGTTTTCTTAGTATCAGCAGCAGAAACAATTGGTGATACAACTGCAATTTGTACTGGTGGTTTAAATAGAGACATTACAGAAAAAGAAGTATCAGGATCTCTTTGTTGTGATGGCTTTATGTCAGCAATTTCTGCAGGAGTATTTGGGTGCTCACCAATAACATCTTTTAGCCAAAACGTAGGACTCGTTGCAATGACTAAGGTTGTAAACAGATGGACCATTATGTTTGGTGCTTTAACACTAATTATTGCTGGTTTATTCCCACCTGTTGGCGCATTCTTCTCAACTCTTCCATCTTGCGTATTAGGTGGATGTACTGTAATTATGTTTGGTGCAATTATAGTAAGTGGAATAAATATGATGAATGCATGTAAATGGAATGAGAAAACAACATTAATTGTTGCCACCTCTCTTTGTGTTGGTATTGGAGTTACTCAAGTAGATGGATTTTTCCAATATCTTCCATCTATATTTGGAGACATTTTTGCAGGTAACCCAGTTGCAGGTGTATTCGTAGTTAGTATGATTATGAGTTTAATTATCCCAGATAAAGAAGAGAATTAATTAAATATTAATCTCATCCTTAAAAGCTAATTAGCTAATGAGGATGAGATATTTTTTACTTAAAAGAGTAATCTAAAGCTAAATGATAGAGTATCTTTTGGATTATAACCTACAAACTCTGAATACTCATTTATGGTATATGTAACATAGCTTTCCATAAATAATAGCTTTAACTTTAAGCCAAATGAAGGATAGCCACCCTTTAAGCCACCGTAAAGTCCTAAGTTATTCCAGATACCAAAATATCCACCTAGATTTAAATGATATAAAGCATTATTTAAGTTTATTCTTGTTATATCAACAAGATCCATTGCTAAA
>JAQYFM010000015.1 GCA_028723145.1 Spirochaetales bacterium
GATAAGAAAAATGAGTGCTCTGGAAAACATGTAGTTAAAATACCATCCTCATCATTAATTAGATGAGAACCAATATCACTCATTTTGTCATAACAAGAGTCGTAGTAATCGAGGCGATTATTAACTATTTCTTCCACTTTGCTAACAAAGTTATCACATTCAAAAGAATTAATTATTGTTGGCAAAACACATTTAAGTTCACGCGCCATAGTAGTATTTGTTGGACGTGAATTTATAAGAGCAGTTACACCTTCTTTAAATGCTTTTTCACATTTACCATTTTGTTTTGCAATTAAGACTAAAGAATTTAAGGCTACCTCAAGGGGACCGCCTCCTTGGGTAACCATATTCTTAATAGCTGAGGCAGCTTCAAAAACATTTTCAGCTTTATAAAACTTTTTCTCAAAGGGATAAGATCTTCTATCACCAATTAATAAAGTTTTATCCTCAATTCTTGAAATATTTTCATGCTTTAAAATATAAGGTAGGAATTCTTGTATATTTTTCACTTCCAAAATCCAACGTGGTCAGCACAAATTTCATTAATTAGATCTACGTCATCAACAGGACCTGCCACCTTAATATTCTTTTGGCCTGCTTCAATTACACTTCTGCAATCAAGACTAAATGTTGGGTTTTCATCATTTGCACCTGTATAGGAGAGTAATTGCTCCTCAGTTGCTCCATAAACTAAACGACCAATATTTGCCCAGTAAATAGCACCTGTGCACATAACACATGGTTCAAAATTAGTATATAAAGTACAGGATGATAAAAATTCAGGTGAATATAACTTTGCAGCCTTGAATGCAAGTAATGTCTCAGCATGGTATGCAGACCCTCCTTCTGTAAAAGCATTTTGCATCTCAAGTAATATATTTCCATCTTTATCGGCTAACACAGATCCAAATGGGTGGTTACCATTTAACTTTGACTCATGTGCAACTCTAACACACTCTCTAAGCATTTTCTTATCAAGCTCTGTTATTTTGTCTTCAATTACGTGCATGTTTATAACTCCATTAAATCTTCACAATAATATATAAACTTTATGCTAAAGTTAATGATAACAAATAAAGAGCCTTAATCATAGCTTGACGAATATGACATGAAGATATAATTTTGGCTCAAAAGGAAAATAAAAAATGAAAAAAACACTATTGGTAATGCTACTTCTTTTAGTATCTCTTTCACTTTTTGCAATGGGTGCTAAAGAAATTGGCAGTGATGAAAGAGTTGTAAAAGTAATTAGCACAGTTGAAATGTCCCATGGAAATTCCTTACTTGTAATGGATGAAAATGGAACTGAGTATATCTATCATTTCTCAAATGATACTAAATCTACATTCCCAATTTCCCACTACCAGGGTGGTGAAATCTTAGCAATTAAGGATAATGGAATTATGACAATGTCTCTTCCAGGACAGACAACAGCTGTTAGCGTAAGAGATATTACAATTGGTGTAAAAACTGGTGCATATAAGGTTAATTTCCCAGAAACATCTCAAAGTGTAGTTTATCCAGGACAGAGAGCTTGGAATGCAGAGCTAGTTGATGACTTAACAGCACGTTTTTCATATGCATATGGTTATGACCTTATTTCAAGCTATCTCAGCCAAGGCTTAAACTTAAGAGCTGGATACTTTGCTAAAGGCGTAATTGATTTCTGGAGCTATGTTGATCCATTTATTTCAGTTGATGAAATGAACACCTACCTTGATAACTACATTAACAATGTATATGCAGCAGGAGTACAAGATACAATAGGAAGCCTACCAGCAAGTATCGATGAAATTAATGCATTAACTAAAACAGATGATATTTCTGAAATGTTTGCATATTCATATGGCTACTATATCTCATTCCAGCTCTTCTATTCCGGTTTAGATTTAGATGCATATTCATTTGTAGATGGTGCAATGCATGCACTATTTAATGACGCTCCACTTCTTAATGAGACTGAAAGGGAGAATGTAATGAATGAATACTCTCAGAAGATGCAAGCAGAATATGAAGCTTATATAGCAGAACTTTCAGCTAATAATCTTCAAGCTGCAGAAGCTTTCTTACAAGATAATAAAAACCAAGAAGGTGTTGTTACTACTTCTTCAGGTCTTCAATATAAGATTATGATCGACCAGGAAGGTCCAAAGCCTACTCAAGATAGCACAGTTACACTTTCTTATACCTTAAAGGATTTATATGGTAACACTCTTGACCAGGGTAGTAATGTTGAATTTGCATTAACAAATACAATCCCTGGTTTTAAGGAAGCAGTATCTAATATGAGTGTTGGTGAAACAGCTATTGCTTATGTTCATCCTAATCTAGGCTATGGCACTCAGCTACTTGAAACAATTGAGCCTAATTCACTACTTATATTCGAAATTGAACTAATTGCAATTAACTAAAAAGTTTGCCGTCCGAAAGGGCGGCAATTATTTTAAAAGGTAAAAACACAATATTTAATATTTGTGGGTAAATTGGAGCTCATACATATTCTCCATTCCCCTTCATCTAAAAGTATAAATCTACCTTCAGACAAAATAAAAACTTTATCAACATCCTTAGATGAAACAACCATTTCCCCCTCTAGGGTAATAACAATTGCTTTTTTATCGACCTTTAATAAAATCCCTTTATCACTTGTTAATATTGTTGAAACACTGTAAGAAACATTACTATTTTCTGGACACACATAAGTGCCTTCCTTTTGGTCATAAGGAAGGCTTCTATCCATGATATCAATTACATTTTGAATTTCACTAAAGGTATTTTGATAACTCTCAAGTTGGGATAGAACATCAAATACCATCAGATTTTACTACCTTTATGAGCTTCATGAAGCTTTGTGAAATTAATTATTTGGTCAACACAGCCATCAATTCCAAGTAATGAACTATCTAATGAAAGATCATAAGTCTTACACATGCCCCATTTTTGGTCAGAATAATAATTGTAGAAGTTAGCTCTTGTTTTATCATTTTTTAAACAAATATCTTCTGCCTTATCAGGTTCAACTTCATAAACATTAATAGCTCTTTCTATTCTTGCTTCAATTGGAGCATGAATAAATACTGAAATAACAGATGGATCATCTCGAAGGATGTAATCCGCACAGCGTCCAATAATTACGCAACTGCCTTGATCGGCAACCTTTTTAATAGTTTTTGATTGAATCAAGAATAGTTGGTCATTTAATGGCATTTCATTAAAGCCAAGTGTGCTTGAAACAGCAGAATAGTTACCCATTACTAGAGAGTATAATAAAGAAGAAGTTGGTTTTTCATCTGCATTATGGAATAATGCCTCACTAAGACCACTATCCTTTGCTGCAATTGCAAGTAGCTCTCTATCATAGAAAGGTATATTTAGTTTTTCTGCTAGCGCCTTACCAACCTTTCTACCACCACTACCAAACTGTCTACCAATTGTATATACAACTTTCATATCTTCCTCCTAGAAATAATTATAATTCATTTATTAATTGAACATAAAGATATTTTTAAATCAATTGCAAAAATGAACTAATTACCTTATCACTATATTTCTTTATTTGTGCACTATCCTCTTTATTAAATTCATCATATACACCAACTGTATAAAACCCTGCGCTTTTAGCACACTTTAAAGCAAGAGGTAAATCTTCAAAAACTACACATTCATTAGCACTTAAGCCCAGTTTAGAAGCTGCATGAAAATAAATCTTAGGAGAAGATTTACCAATACCTACATCAGAGGAAGTAACAATAACATCAAAAAAATTTAATATGTTGTGTCGCTCTAAACATGGAATAAAAAAATCTTTAGAAGAAGAAGTAGCAATAGCTATTTTTATCCCTTTTTCTTTTAAATGGTTTAAAAAATTAGTAACACCTTCTTTTAAATTATTACTATTTTTATATTCATTGATGGCCATCTCTTTCCATTCACTAATCACTTCGCTAACACTTTCCTTTAAGTTATAACGATTTATCGTGTAAATTGCTGTTTCTGTTATCTCCATGGCAGTAATAGCCTTTGAATAGTCTTGAGTGTATTCAAGTCCCCTC
>JAQYFM010000016.1 GCA_028723145.1 Spirochaetales bacterium
GTATTTTTGGAAGCTTCTTAAGAGTAAATAGTCTTCACCACCAAGGTGTTAAAACGCTTGGCAAGGGATTAATTGCTTCAGGCTATAGCGATGATGGATTAATTGAAGCTCTTGAGAAGGATAATATTATTGCTATCCAATGTCATCCAGAAGCTTTAAAAGAAAAGAATTTTACATATCTTAAGTTATTTAAATATTTTATTGATAAATGTAAAATGCTTACATGAAAAAATTAATTATTTTATTGTTATTACTATTTGCTACATTGACTCCTATTTTTTCTTCTCAATTGGTTACCAATGTAGCACTTAGTAGTGGTAAAGACACACTTAATGATAATACGTTTTTTGGTTCAGCAGCTCTTTGTTATGCAAAAGAAAAACGACAACATTTTATTGCTGCAGAACTAAATGAACATGAAACAACATTTACTTTTTTTTCTAGATGGAAGATTGGAAAGCAGACAGATACTAGAATAACGCACTACGAAAATCTTCGCTTTAAAGAATCTAGGGATATGTTCTCAATCCTTTCCTTTGGAAATGCATATTATTACTACGGTATTTCATCAACATATTCTTTAGGCTCAGCTATATCCTTTTCATTTGAAAATAAAGGGCCTATTAGATTAGGAACAAATCTAATGGCAGGTGCATACACAAAAGCAAGTATTATAAACTATATTAATAATCCAGTAGTTAGTATTGCACCTTTTGCTTTAATTAATGTTTACCTTGATTTCTATAACCGTTTTTATTTCCAAACTGAAATATCTACAGGATCTTTATTCTATCTGCCAACTAATTTTGCATATGATTTAACATTTCTACTTGATGCATCAATAAATGATAAGCTTTCAATTGGCTGTAGTATTACAACGGGACTTGCAGATTTTATTACTGAAACAACATTTTCAAATCGCTATGCTTATTCAATATTCGTAAACTGGGGAGCTAACCTATGAGAAAAATATTATTACTAATAATTTGCATTATTTTACTTATTTCTTGCGATAACATAGTTCCAATTGCAAATATTGATCCTTATAAAAACTCAAGTATTAATTACTTTAGTTCTGATTTAACAACAATTGATAAAGATTCTTTTACAGCCTTACTTATATCAGATACTCATTTTGGAAAGAATAAGGCAGGAACTTACTTTAAAACAACTGAGTTTGAAAAATATATAAAGGACAATAATATAATAAACGATATCGATATAGTAATTAACCTTGGTGATGTCTCTGATAATAGCCAACAAGAACAATTTAATAGCTATAAAGAATGGATTTATGGATTATTTGAATCTAAAAATATTCCGGTTATTAATGTTATTGGTAACCATGATAATAGGAATGGTGGTGTCAATCGCTTTTTAACAACTGTTTCAACAACAAAGTCTACATACTACTGTTTTACTTTATCTGATATTCACTTTTATGTTGTTGATTCTTCATTTAGAACCTTGGGTAGACAACAATTAAATAACCTTATGACTACATTAACTAATGATAGTAATTCAAAGAAAATAGTATTAACCCATATCCCTTTATATGGTTCTGTTACCAATTACTATGCATCATTTGCTGATGAAAAGGAGAGGAATTATTTATTATCAAACTTCTCAAAATATGGAGTTGATTTACTTTTAACTGGTCATAAGCACGTACCTGAATCTTATAAGGCTTATACAGATTCTTTTTCTGAAATTGTTGTAAATGGTTTTCATGGAGAAGATCTACGCAATGGAAAGCCTTCATTTTATATTTGTAAATATGACAAAGCTAGTTCAGTGTTTAATATAAAATGTTTTTCATGCGATAAAGACAGTACAGAATTTAAGCTTGTTAGCGAACATAGCTATACATTAAAGTAGAATCAAAAAATACTGCTTGATCTTTCTCAAGCAGTATTTTTTACTAAGTCGCTAAATATATTATTTAATGCTATCAATAAGCTTTTTAAAGCCTTCTTCAATTCTCTGTCTATCAGCAGGAGTTCCCTTACCTCTAAACTCAATTGCATCAACAACTTCAAGCTTCATCTTTTCTGCATAGCTATTAAACTCTTTAGCAGCACCACCAGACCAAAGAGATGAACCAAAGTACAATACCTTTCTACCTTTAACAGCTTTTCTGTTAAGAAGGTCTAAAGTATGAGCCATTGAAGGGAAGAGTTCCATTTCATAAGTAGGAGCAGCAACAACAAATGCTTCACTTCTCCATACCTTTTCAAGTGCGTAAGAATCATTTGTATCAGGAATTCTAACAGTATGTACTACAACACCTTCCTGCTTTGCCATCTGAACAAGGTTAGAAATATAAGAAAGAGTATTACCATACATACTTGAAATAAGAATAGTAATTTCCTTCTCTCTTGGTCCTTCAAGATATGTTGCTAGTTTTTGATACCAAGTTACTACATATAAAGGATCCTTTCTCCATACAATACCATGACTTGGGCAAATTACTTTGATATCAAGTGCACTAAGAGCTTTAATACCTCTTAATACAAATGGTGAGAATGATGCAACAATAGATGCATAATATCTCTCTGTTTCTGGCTTTAATAGAGCCCACTCTCTATCTGTAAGCTCATCATCAAATACACTCTGATAAGAACCAAAAGCACCGAATGCATCACAAGAGAATAGAATTCCATCTTCTTTAAGATAAGTCATCATTGTATCTGGCCAGTGGATATTTGGTGTTGCATAGAAGACTAAAGTTTTTCCACCAATATTTAACTCTTCACCATTTGTAATGATGTGAACATTTTTATGTCCATAGAGAGTCTCTGTTTCAGTAGCACCAAGTCTTGTTGCATATACTTCAATATTTGGACATCTTGTAAAAAGTACATTAAGAGCACCTGTATGGTCTGGCTCCATATGATTTAATACAAGTACATCGATATCCTCAAGTCTAAGTCCCATATCAGCTAAATCTGCATCAAAGGAAGCACCTGACTCAGTGTAATCAATTAATACTTTTTTCTCTGTTCCACAAACGCAATATGCATTGATAGAAACACCATCTCTAATAGGCCAGCAACCTTCAAAAAGGTCGTCATGACTTTTCTCATATCTAAATAAAGTTACATTATCATTAATTGTTTTTCTCATATGATAAAGATAGTTTTTATATGCTAATAAAACAAGATGATTGTTGCCTTATATTCCTTTTTTTTCTAACCTATCTACATGATATTCTCACTTAATTTAACTCATGAAATAACCTACAAAGAAGAAGAAATAAATTTTTCAACTATTGATGATATGGCTATTGGTAGTGAAACTTGCTTTTGTTATCATTTTTACTTTGAAGATGTCTTTTTAAAAACCGATTTAATTTGGTCAGGAACAAGAAAACCTCTTACTAAAAAAGAAAAAGAAATAATTGAAAGTGGTTTTCCTCCAATTCCAAGGGATGATGAGCATTTATTCATTCCAGTTGGCAAATACAGTCTTTTACAAACAATACCTGTTGATGATAAGTCAAAGTTAATTAGGTCTATTTTACCTTTTACTAGCAAAAAACAAGAAGGAAAACTCTATGTTAGATTTGTTAAGGAAAATGTATTAGAGTGTGTTATGCAACTATTTTTTCCAGAGTGATACCTTGTCGATGGTTATTTATTAATATATAGTTTTTAACATGCAATTAATAAATATCAGTGATACAGTACATAAGCTGATTTTAAATGATCAGGAAATAATTTTAATAGGCACAGCTCATGTTAGCCAAAATAGTGTCGAAGAAGTAAAGAACATCATAGAAACAGAGTCTCCAGATAGAGTCTGTATTGAGCTTGATGATGGAAGAATGAAATCTAAAACCGAGAAGAAATCATATGAAAATATGGATATCAGAAAGGTAATAAAAGAAGGAAAAGGGTTCTTCCTACTTGCAAATACTGCATTAGCATCTTTCCAGCGAAGGATGGGAGCTCAAACAGGAACTAAGCCTGGTGAAGAGATTTTAGGTGCAGCTGAAGTTGCAAAAAATGCTGGAATACCTGTTTCTTTATGTGACAGAGATATACAAACTACATTTAAAAGAGCTTGGGCTAAAAGCTCTCTTTGGAATAAATGTAAACTTTTAGCAACTCTAATTTCAGCAGCCTTTTCTAATGAAGAAATTACTGCAGAGGAGCTTGAACAATTAAAGAGCCAGGACACTCTTCAAACTTTAATGCAGGAAATGGCTAAAGAACTTCCAATGGTAAAAGAAGTATTAATTGATGAAAGAGATCAATACTTAGGAAGATCTATTTTTGAGGCCCCAGGTAAAAAGAAAGTTGCTGTCATTGGTGCAGGACATACCCAAGGTGTAATTTCAACTATTGAAAGCCTAAGTGAAGGAAAACAAACACCAACATTAGACTCTTTAACAATTGTACCAAAGGGAAAACCAATTGGTAAGATATTTTCCTACCTAGTACCAATGTTAATCGTACTGTTAATCGTTCTTAGTTTTATCTCTTCTGGATGGGACCAAGGTTTAAAAACCTTTTTATATTGGATTGCTGTTAACTGCTCATGTACCTTCCTAATGACATTAGTATCTCTCGCACATCCGTTAAATATTTTAGCTTGTACAATTACGGCGCCATTCTTTGCACTTAATCCTGTTTTAGGTGTAGGAATGTTAGGAGGAATTGCAGAAGCAACATTTAGAAAACCAAAGGTAAAGGATTTTGAAGGCATTAACGATGATGCAATGACCTTAAAAGGGTGGTACAAAAATAGAATACTTCATGCACTATTAGTTTTCTTACTTTCCTCTGTTGGAAGTGCATTCGGAACCCTAGTAGCCTTTCCTGTGTTACTATCTCACATTTAAAAATATCTCCGGGATACCGGAGATTTTTTTACCATCCATGGTTAGATAAAAACCTTCTTACTTCATTTTCATCTCTATTGATATTATTAAACTCACCTGTAATTTTCCCATCTACAAGATAAATAATACGATCAGAAAATGATGCTACCTTAGCATCATGAGTTACCATCAATATAGTATTCCCTTTTTCCTTTAACTTAAGAAATACTTCCATTGTTTCCTTTGATGTCCTTTGGTTTAGAGCACCGGTTGGTTCATCAGCAAATATTATATCTGGGTTATTAATAAGTGCTCTTGCAATAGCAACTCTTTGCTTTTCTCCTCCAGATAAATTATTTACACTTCTTTTTCCATATCCATCTAGATTTAATTGAGAGAGAAGATTATCAGCATTAATAACTTTATCCTTTCTGTTACTTGTTGGAATTAGTACATTCTTTAATACATTTAATTCAGGGATTAATTCTGGATTTTGAAAAACAAATTCAATATGCTTTCTTCTAATATCAGATAAGTCATTACTCTTTAACTTTGATATTTCATTTTCAAGCAAAAAAACTTCTCCATTGAACCTTCCTCTATTGATAAAAGCTTCTCAACATTTCTTATAAATCCAGTAATTAATCTTTCTTTATTAATATTTGATTCCATTTTATCGTTATCAAAAGCTATATAAGAATATGTAATTATCATATCCGAAGTTTCATAGGGATATTGGCAATTAAAATATCCAATAGCATTACCCTCTTCAATCATACGTTCAAATATTTTCACAACTCTTGATAACATTCTATCTTGTACCTTTTGGTGGAGTAACGCATTTTCATTTTTATGTATTTCAGATAGTAGCTCTTTACCAAGTTCTGTATCAGATGAAAGAGAGGTCATTGTTAATACAATTCTATCTATTAGATCAATAGATTTATCTAATGATATAGCCTCAGCTTTATTAATTAAGGAGTCTGTAAAACGTAAAACCACTGCATCGAGTATTTCTTCTTTTGACTTAAAGTGATAGTAAAGAGTTCCTCTAGCTATACCTACTCTATCGATAATGTCGTTCGTACTAGTAGATGTATAACCTTTAGTAGCAAATAAACTCTCTGCTACATCAAGGATTTCTTCACGTCTCTCTTCTGATTCCTTAACAATTCTCATATCGACAACCTGTCGGTATTATGTAATTTAAATATAAAAGAGTCAATAATTTTATTGTAGTGCCCCACTAATCATTATTGCCTGTTTAATATTTTTACAGGTACTCATATTTTGGTCTTTAACCTTAGTTGGAGATAAAATATTAGTAAAGCCTAGATCATTACTTGCTTTTATTCTTTTTTCTAAGAAAGCTACTGGTCTAACCTCACCTGCTAGAGAAAGTTCTCCAAAACTTACTAAATTAGGAGGTAATGCTTTTCCAGATCGAGCTGAATAGAGAGCTAATGCAACAGCTAACTCAATAGATACTTCATTTATTTTCATTCCACCTGCAACATTAACATAAATATCTTGATCAGATAATCTAACACCAGCATGTCGCTCTAATATAGCAGCAACCCTATTAATTCTTGCGCTATCAATTCTATCAGAATAAACACGAGAGAGCCCACTTTTAGCAGGTACTGTTAAGGCTTGTATTTCAACTAAGAATGTTCTTGACCCCTCGACTACTGCTGTATAAGCAATTCCAGGAGGAAGGTTTTCTTCTCCACGTGAAGAGATAAAAAATTCTGTAGGATCTTTTACTGCTTTAAGGCCATCGCTATCCATTCTAAAGATACCAATTTCATCAACAGAACCAAATCTATTTTTTACTGCTCTTAAGAATCTAACACCTGTTTCAGCATGTTCAAAATATAAGACTGTATCAACTAAGTGTTCTACAATCTTAGGTCCAGCTAGTGTTCCTTCTTTTGTTACATGACCAATAAAAAACATTGCTATATTTTTAGTCTTAGCAATCATGCTTAACGCATAACAACAAGCTCTCATTTGATTAGGTGAGCCTGCTATAGAAGGTACTGTTGAGCTAGATAATGTTTGAAGGGAGTCAATTACAACAACTGCAGGTGAAGTCTTTTCTATTGCATCAACTAAAGACTCTAATCGTGTATCACAAAAGATATTTATACTTTTTAAATCTAGGCCAAGTCTAATAGCTCTTAACTTAACCTGTGATGGTGACTCTTCACCAGAAACATATAGTACACTTCCCTCTGATGAAGAAGAAGATAGCATTTGAAGCATTATTGTAGATTTACCTATTCCAGGTTCACCTCCAACTAGTACAGAGCTAGGTCTCATAATACCACCACCTAATACTCTATTTAACTCGCTTATTCCTGAATCAAAACGAGTTGCTTCATCGACTGTAATATCTGATAAACTTTTAATTTCTTTATCGATAATAGTTATAGCCTGTTGTGTTTTATTCGCACTAGGGGCTATTACTTTTTCTTCAACAAATGAATTCCAAGAGCCACAGCTAGGACAGCGTCCTAGCCATTTACTCTCTTCACGTCCGCACTCACTACAGACAAAGCGTACTAAATCTTTCTTCATTAAAATAATTAGAAATCTAAGAGTTCAACATCAAAGATTAATGTTGACTTAGGAGGAATTACTCCTGGATATCCATGGATACCATAACCAAGCTGATAAGGGATAATTAAAGTTCTTTTCTCACCTTTCTTCATTGTTTGTAGAGCTTCATTCCAACCTTCAATAACCTGACCAATTTTAAATGTTGCAGGCTCTCCTCTTAAAATAGAGGAATCAAAGATTTTACCATTTAAGAATGTTCCCTGATAGTGAACTGTAACATTTTGACCATACTTAGGTGATGCACTACCACTACCTTCCTTTAATACAACATACTTTAATCCTGAAGGAGTTTTTATTGCACCAGGATAGCGATTATCAATTTCTCTATCAATTTTCTTTTGCTCTTCAGCTTCTTTTCTGTTAGCTTCCTCTTCAACCTTTTCAACTAAATCAGAAAAAGCCTGCTTTGTGCAAACGAACTTTTCAGCATCTTCACCAACTCTTACAATCTCAATACTTTCGATTTTATCTCCAGTTTTGATTTTATTTACAACATTCTGACCTTCTACAACGTGTCCAAAAACAGAGTGTTTTCCATCAAGCCATGGAGTAGCAACATGTGTAATAAAGAACTGGCTACCATTTGTTCCAGGACCAGCATTAGCCATAGAAAGAATACCAGGACCAGTATGCTTTAATGATGGATCGAATTCATCAGGAAATCTATATCCAGGACCACCTGTTCCATCACCTTTAGGACAACCACCTTGAATCATAAAATCAGGGATTACTCTATGGAAATTAAGTCCATCATAGAAAGGTTCACCTTCATCTTGAAGATTCAATACACCTTCAGCAAGACCAACGAAATTCATTACTGTCATTGGTACTTTTTTGTACTCAAGCTCTAATACAATATCGCCTTTACTAGTTTTAATAACACTATAAAGACCGTCTTTTAAATTACTTTTATCCATCTATTTGTTCCTTTTATTATTCGAATAAATCATCACTCTTACCGAGTATTTTATACAATCTTTCAAGATCTGCTTTACTTGAGTATTGTATCACAAGCTTACCTCTTTTTAGATTTCCTTTTACTTCAACTTTAGTTCCAAATGCTTCAAGTAGTTTATCTTCTACTTCTTGAACGTATGGATCTTTAGTTTTAGATGTTCTCTTAATCTTTACTTTTTTGCCTTGATTAAGAAGCTCAGCCTCTTCTTCAGCTTCTCTAACAGAAAGCTCTTTTTCAATGATTTTATCTCTTAATAGAACTCTATCATTTGGGTTCACTAAAGATAAAATAGCTCTAGCATGACCAGCAGATAAGGCACCAGAAATAACATCATCTTTCATGGAATCTGGAAGCTGTAAAAGTCTTAAGCTGTTAGCTACAGTAGATCTTTTTTTACCTACTTTAACAGCTACTTCTTCTTGAGTTAATCCAGACTTCTGAATTAGATACTGGTAAGCTGCTGCTTCATCGATTGAATTAAGATTTTCACGCTGAATATTTTCAATTAAAGCAACCTCTATACGCTCAATCTCAGTAAAAGATCTAACGATTACAGGAATTTCCTTTAATCCTGCAAGTTTAGCAGCACGGAACCTTCTTTCACCAGCAACAATGATGTAACAATCATCATTAATTTTCTCAACTAAAAGAGGTTGAAGGACACCCTGATTTTTAATTGATTCAGCTAACTCTTCCAATGTATTATCATCAAATGATTTTCTTGGTTGATTCTCATTAGCCTTAATCTTATCAATTGAAACAGAAATAATCCTATCTTTTACATCTTCTTCAGAGAGAGAAACAGTAATCTTTTCCTTTGGTTTTGCAACAACATCTGGAGTGATATCGAAATCAAAATTCCCCAAAAGAGATCCCATTCCTTTTCCTAATCCATGTGTTTTTTTAGCTGACACGGTCTATGACCTCCTTAGCCAAATTATTATATGCTTTTGCTCCTGCATTAGATGCATCATAAATATTAATCGGCATACCATAAGAAGGAGCCTCTGCAAGTCTAATGCTTCTTGGAATTATTGTCTTAAATACTAATTCAGGGAAGAAATTAGAAATATCTTCTACAACTTCAGAGTTAAGTTTTGCTCTCTTTGTATACATTGTAAATAAGATACCTAATATCTCTAAGTTAGGATTTAATGATTTTCTAACAGAAGATATTGTCCTCATCAATAAATTTAAACCTTCCATTGCAAAGTACTCACATTGCATAGGAATAATTACTTTATCAGCCCAACACATAGCATTCATAGTAATCAAGCCTAAAGCAGGAGGACAGTCAACAAAGATAAAATC
>JAQYFM010000017.1 GCA_028723145.1 Spirochaetales bacterium
TTACAAAAAAATCCAATTGGAATAAGGAGCAGAACTGTGCCTTGCGGTAAGAAAAGAAAGAAGCATAAGATTGCAACACACAAGAGAAAGAAGAGACTCAGACAGAATAGACATAAGAAAAAGTAATTCTTTTTCGTTGCATATTTAGATGTGATATACAGGGGATGAACTCTCCTGTATATTTTTTTGTATTCTGTGGTAAGATGATTTATATGGAAATAAAAAAACAAAAACAAACATTTATTTTTGATAATTATCTTTGGGGTAGCAAAAGAGAAGATACTACTGTTTCTCTTACACTTTCTTGTGATAACGAAAAGTTATATTTTGAATTTAATGTGACTGAAAAGGAACTTAGACGTATGGTAGTTGAGGATAATGGGAGTGTTTGGCTTGATAGCTGTATGGAGCTATTTATTTCTCCTGATAATGTTAACTACTATAACTTTGAGTTTTCAGCATCAAAAGCCTTAAGGTGTGGTTATGGTCCAAATAGACAGGAGCGTCCTTTAGTAGATAGTGAAAAGCTAAAGCTTGTTGAAAGAGAAATTGTTGTATTGGAAAACAATAATAAAAGAAGTAGATATAGCTTTAAAGGATCAATACCTCTAAAGGAATTTGGTTTAGATAAAGAAGTTTTATACCTTAATGCATATAAGTGTGGAGATGGACTTAAAGAACCTCACTTTATTTCACTTTTTAACATTGATTTACCTAATCCTGATTTTCATCAAATAAAGTTTTTCAAGCCTGTTAAGTTAATTAAGGCTTAAAGGACTTTTCACCTGTAAAGTTCTCACTTCCAATTAAAATTGAAAGTGCATTATGTGCTAGGAGTTCTCCAAAAATAGCTGTAATAGTTACTAAACTTCCTAGCACAACTCTTTTTCGTCCTATTTCATTATTATTTTCTTCACTTTCTTCTTCTTCAACTGGAGTATATTTAAAGTTTACTCTTTCAGGGGAAAATACACACAAAATATCGGTACTAACTCCACGCTTTCTAAGTCCTGATCTAACTTGGCGAGCAAGAGGACATCCCCAAGTGTCACTTATTAATGAAGTTTTTATTAAGGAAGGATCTCTTCTAAGGGCAGCTCCCATTGAAGAAATAATGGGTATATGGTGTTTTACACAGTACTCTAAAAGACCAATTTTAGGATTCAATGAATCGATACAATCAATAACAAGATCGGTATTTTGAGTTATCATTTCATAGTTATCCAAAGAGGCAAAAGCATCAACTGCTTCAACATTACAATCGGGGTAGATAGAAAGAGCTCTTTCTTTTGCAACCTCAACTTTCTTTTTACCAACTGTATTATAGGTTGCTAAAATTTGCCTATTTATATTTGAATAGGCAAATGTATCGAAATCAACGATTCTAATATTACCAACTCCAGAGCGAACAAGTGATTCAAATGCATATCCACCAACAGCACCAGCACCAACAACTGTAACGTGCTTTTGATGTAATAAATTAACTTGATCTTTTCCAATTAATCTTTCAAGGCGTAAAAATTGTTCTTCTGTCATCGATAATCTCCTCAAGAACACTCGGTAAAACACCCAGTTCCTCGCTAACCTTGTTATACCATAGCTTTAGTGTTTTTGTCTCATCATCGCCCGTAGGCATATCTGTTTCTAAAAAGAACGGTAGCTTTAAAAGCTTTTTAAAATCTTTAGTTTTTTCAGTTCGAGGAGAAAGAGAAATATAGCCTCCATAGTTAATTATTCTCTTAGCACTTTCAAATGATGAGGTAAAGCCATGAACCAAAAATGGAGGAATAGGGGAGTAAAGATCTAATAGATTAAAGAAAACATCTTGATGTCCTACTAAGTGAATAATTAATGATCTATCATATTTCTTGCTGAGCTTAATGGCATTTTCAAAAAATGTTGCTTGATTAGAAAAATCAAATCTTTTATCAAGGCCTACTTCACCAATTAGCCCTAAATCATCTTTTTTTATTTCTTCTTCAATTAAATTTAAATCACAATTAATAAATGAAAGAGAGCCATAGGAGTGATATTTAAAGTTTTTAACATCATCAAATTCCTCAATTTTTGAAGTTGCAACTAAGGCATCTTGAAAATAAGTACCAATATGAGCATGCATATCGAACATTTATTAATTCCTTTACTGTACAAAAGTACATTACTAAACTAAAATAATTTTTATGCAATTATATCATGTATTTCCAGAGATAATATCGTTATTCTTAACAATAGTACTTTACATATATCATCACTCTGAAAGGACTTTATTTAATTCTAAGCAGGAAAAGTTTTTACAAAATACAATGATTGTATCTATTTCTACAGTTACAATTAATATAATCTCTTGCTTATTGATAATTAATAGAACTCCTGTAAATACTTCTATTAGTAAGATTATCCATTCACTTTGGTTCTTATTATCTTTATTACAGGGGTCAATGCTTTTGCATTATGTAGTTGATTTTATATATCAACATTCTCCAAATAAATATCTATCATTCTATTATCACAATTTTATATATTTGATTAATGCACTGAATTTTATTCTTGTATTAATAAATTTCAAAACAGGTTGTATTTTCTCTGTTGATAAAACTACATTTGAATACATTAGAGGACCTTTAAATACTATAACACCCATCATGGTGTTAATTTGTATTGTGCTTTCTCAAGTTGTGTTGATCATTGAAAGAAAATATCAATCCCCTGAGTTTTCTAAGCTTTCAGGATATTGTCCTCCAATTATCGCATTATTACTAATTATTCAAATATCATTTCGTAATTTCCAGTTTAGTGGATTAGTCGGTTATGTTGTATTACTCTTCTTAGTATATAATTTAGCAACCAATGAACTACTTACTGATTCCTTAACAGGTCTTGGAAATGATGCAGTATTTAGAAATAGTGTAGAGTACCTTTTTGAAAAAAAGATTGTATTCTCAATTATCAAAATAAAGATTAGATCTCTATCTGACTACAAAAAAGCTTTTGATGAGAATGAAACTAATTCATTAATAAATGATATTGCTTCAAGATTAACAAGTGTAAAGTATTTACTAAAAATTTTTAGAACATCTGATGATGAATTTACAATAATCGCACCTGGAATAGATGAGGTTGCATGTACAAAGCTTACAAATGAAATAGTTGATATCTTCTCTGCTGAGTGGATTGTAGGTAACTCTGTTATTAAGTTAATGACAGATATTATTTTACTTTCTTGTCCTATTGTTGCAGATGATTTATCAAGTGTAATTAATATTTTAGAGTACACAAAGCGAAATATTTCCTATAATACAAAAACAAATGCAAGTACTAATAACGTTCTTTTAACTATTTGTGATATAAAAACTAAGTCATTAATTAGAAGAGAAAACTATATATTAAATATTTTAAAAAGTGCCTGCTTAAATGAGGAATTTGAATATTATTTCCAACCAATATACAAAGTTAGTGGAGAATATTCAGGTACTGCAGAATGCTTAATTAGACTATATGATAAAGAACATAATACATTTATTCCACCATCAGAATTTATTCCAATTGCAGAGAAATATGGTCTAATTGGTATTATTGGTGAGTATGTATTAAATGCCTCTTCGAAGTTAATTAGAAAAGCCATAAATAGTGGAATTACTCCTCCTATTATTTCAGTAAACTTCTCTGCACGTCAGTTTTTTGATGTAAACTTAGTTAAGGATGTTATTACAACACTAAATAAATATGCAATTCCACCTAGCTGTATAAAGATTGAAATTACAGAAAGTTTCTTAATTACTAACTATGATACAGTAAGAATTGCTATGGATAAGTTAGTTGAAAAGGGAATTGGTTTCTATCTTGATGACTTTGGATCAGGATTTTCAAACATCCCTCACTACATTAATTTACCATTTGAATGTATTAAGTATGATCATAGCTTGCTATATTCCGCTGCTACAAATATTAAAACAGATAATCTGTTAAAAGCAGTAACACCAAGCTTTAATAAGCTTGGCTATAGAATTATCTTTGAAGGTGTTGAGAAGGAAGATAATCTTTCATATGTAGCCTCGTTTGGCGATGTATACGTACAAGGTTACTATTACTCCTGTGCTATGCCTCAAGAGAAATTTGAAGCTATGCTTGGTCTTTAAGCTTTTTCTTTGTTCTTATAATTGCAATGATAGCAACACATAAGGCAAATATTCCTGTTAAACTATTTGATATCATCATTGTGTATCCAACAGCTTTAGGACCTAAGTTTGTATAGCTTGTAAAGAATCTTATTACTGGTACTCTGAAAACAAATATTCTAAATACATTAATTAGTAGTACCAGTTTTGTTTTCTTAAGTCCAAGTAAAACAGAAATTGATGCATAGCAAAACGAAAGTAGGAAGCATCCTAAAATCTCATATTGGAAGATTGTAATAATTAGGTTTTGGAATTCTTTATCTAATCCTGCATTACTATAAGCAAAAATATAACTAATAGGATACATCATAAAGATATATAAAAGGTTTCCAATACATCCAATAATAAATTCGATTGTTGTTAAGCGAATAAATATTGATACAACTCTCTTAAAGTATCCTGCACCCATATTTTGGCTTATTAAAGATGTTCCTCCATCTTGTATTCCCACTTGGATTCCTGTAAGGAGTCCTGACATGTTATTTGATATTCCTGCAGCTCCTACAGTAGTTTCTCCATAGGAGGCACTCATATTATTTACTAAAGCTTTACCAAATGAAAAACTCATTTTTTCTATCATGGTTGGAATAGCAAGCTTTACAACTGGTCCAATTGAAGACCACTTCAAGGAAGCTGACTTTATTGAAAAAGAAAAGGCATCATCTCCTTTAAAAAGTTTTACAGGACCTAATATAAAAAGTGTTAAATAACTAATTAATGTTGCAACTGCGATGTGATTAATTCCACCCTTTAAAATGTAAATAAAGAATGCTGTTAAAGATAGTTTTACAATTATTGTTATTAAATTAAATTTTAATATTACCTTTGTATTTCCTCTTGATTTTTCAATAGCAAGATAGATTGAGTTAAAGAAGTTAATTACTACTCCTACTAGAACTATCATGAAGTAGATACTTCCACTTTGAGTAAAGCCTTCAGGGGTTCCAGTGAGTTTTAAGATAAATGGTGTAAAAGGAAGTGATATTATAATTAGAGCTGAAATAACAGCTGTTAGTAAAAATAAACTACTTAATTCTTGTTTTACCTTATCGTAATCACCATGACCATAATGGTGGGCAATTCTAATTGAGCCTGCAACTGATAATCCTCCTCCAATTGCAGCAATCATGTGCTGTAGTTGCACCATATAAGCAACTGTTGATACAGCAGTAGCATCAATGTAAGATGCCATTAGGGTATCGAGGATATTAAAAAACTGTGTTATAAGCTGAAATATTGCTAAAGGTAGGCAAACTTTTAAAATAAGTTTGGTTTGTTTTGTGGTTGTTAATACTTCATTTCTGAATGCTTCATCACGCTTTGATACTTTAATCATATGTCCATCATACTCGCCAAAAATAATAAGTGATATGTATTATTAACACATTTTTTTGCAATATAATGATAATTCTAGAATTCCTTACTTTACATTGACTTTTATTAACTTTTTTGATAAATTACATGATGCCTCTTTAACCGCTTAGTTTGAGCGGTTCATTTTTAGTCCATAGGGAGGAACCATGAGAAATTATGAGTTCACCGTCATCTTCGACGCAAATGACGAGAAGATGAAGGCAGGTCTTCAGTTTGTTACTGATGCACTTGCAAAAGCTGGTGTAGAAATCACCAAGCAGGAAGATATGGGTGTTAAGACACTTGCATATCAAATCAATAAGCAGGAAAAAGGACACTATGTGTACTTTGAGCTTTCTGCAGATCCAGCAAAGATTGCAGGCTTATCACACGAATTCCAGCTCAGCACTTTAGTTCTTAAGTTCTTGTTCGTAAATCCTGAAAAATAATTTCAGAAAAATAGGGAGAAATGTCCATGGCAGGAGATCTTAACGTAGTAACTTTAGTTGGAAGATTAACTAGAGACAGCGAGATTAGATATTCTCAGAAAGGAGATGCTGTAGTACGTTTTTCTATTGCCCTCAACAGAAGAAAGAGGAATGTTGATGGTAGTTGGGAAGATGAAGCAAACTTCTTTAACTGTGTTTATTTTGGTAAATCAGCTGAAGCTATTAATCAGTATCTAACAAAGGGTCGACAGGTCGCTATTTTTGGCGAACTAAGACAAAACAGATATGAATCTGATGGTCAGACTCGTTCAACTGTTGAAATCTTCGTTAACACTCTTCAGCTACTTGGAGGTAATCAAAATTCAGGATCTCAACCAAGAGATTCTTTTGACTCTCCAAGACAGAGTTCATACTCTAGACCAACTTCCCAGTACGAGAACAAGCCAAGATCTCAGGCACCTCAAAGAGGGATGGGATCAGATAGTGTAGATTTACTTGAGAATGTTGATTTCTCAGGTGGTCCAGAAAATTATGGGGATGACCCAATACCATTCTAAGGAGAATTAAAATGCGTGATGATAATGAAGAATTCATGAACGATAAGGATGCAGCTATCAAGGATAGAAAACTTGGTGCTCGCAAAGTTGGATTTAAGAAAAAGGTTTGTAAGTTCTGTCAGGCTGGAGCACAAATGCCAGATTATAAAAACCCTGATATGCTTCGCCGTTACATTACTGAAAGAGGTAAAATCCTCCCAGGTAGAATCACAGGTACATGTGCAAAGCACCAGAGAGCTTTAAATTCTGAAATTAAGAAGGCTCGTGTTCTTGCATATCTTCCATTCGAGAAAAAATGATTTCTTAAGGTAGCAGAGTAATGGAGAAGAAAGATACTAGAGACATAATCTTACTTACTGTATTAAGTTTTATCTTAAGCTGTTTTTCTGTAGGATCTTTAGTTTTTACTTTTCCACTTCTGTTACTAAGTAAGCGCTACCCAAAGAAGGTTACGGACACCGCCTGCGTTGCTGTGATGGTGCTGGCTGCTGGAAGGCAACTATTTACTAGTAGAGATGTGCTTATGAACAGCCTAACGTATTTCTTTGTGGGAAACAACTTATTTATTCCTTTTGCTCTCATACTAGGCGCGATGGTATGGATGCACACTAAAGGGGAGGACGTTGTAAAGAGACTTATCTATACAATTGTTCCAACTCTTGTACTCTTTATTCTTTTTGCGGTGGTATACACCATATCACCACAATCAGCCCAAGGAGTGTTATCAACTTACAGAGAAATCTTTGTTGCTCTATTTTCAGAGATTTTTCAGCTAAGTAACCAAGCTCTCAATACTATGTTTGACATGGTACTTGAGATGATGCTCAGCTTAGTGATCCCTCTTGTTTTTATAAACATTGTAGTTGTTCACTACCTGTATGAAGCATCAAAAAATGGAAATGATGTTAATTTTGATAAAAAAATAATTAACTTTTCACTTCCATACAGTTTTATTTATGCCTTTTTAGGTCTTTGGACAATAATGCTATTAAAGCGTTTTGTTTCAATTCCTATGAGTGTAAATGTAATTGTAAACAATTTAGCTTTGTTAGTAACACTTTTCTATGGCATGCAAGGTTTTAGTATTATTCTATACAACCTAAGACGAAAGGGTAGCACATTAAGTGGAACAAGAATGATGGGATTTTTGATTCTTTCTATGATTCTACTGCCTGGAATAAATGCGATTTTAGTACTTGCACTCGTTGGTGTAGGAGTTGTGAATACTTGGATCGAACTCAGAAAACCTTTTAAGGAGTCTTTGATATGAAGATTATTCTCAATCAGGACGTTGTCAACCTCGGTGAAGAGGGTGATGTAGTAGTAGTAAAGGATGGTTACGCTCGTAACTATCTTCTCCCAACTGGTGCAGCTGTATTATACACAAAGGGTAACGCAGCTATCTTCCAGTCACGTGCAGCTCAGATCGAAAAGAGAAAGGCTGAAAAGAGAGCTCAGAGTGCTTCATTAAAAGAGAAGCTCGATGCAACAGTTATCAACCTCGTTGTTACAGCTGGTGATTCTGGTAAGCTCTTCGGTTCTGTAACAGCTTCAATGGTTCAGGAAGCTCTTTCTAAGATGGGTATTGAAGTCGAGAGAAAGAAGATTGAAGTTGCAACACACGCTATCAAGATGGTTGGTACATACTCTGTTGTTGTACACCTCTATGAGAGTGAAGTTTCTCACGTTAAGCTTGTTGTTGAGTCTGAAATCCAGGTTAAGGAAAGAAAGGCTGCAGAGGCTAAGGCAGCTGCAGAAGCAAAAGCTGCTGAGGAAGCTAAGGCTGCAGTAGAAGCTACTGCTACAGAGACAGCTGAGAACTAATATAGATTTTAGTTGTACGCCACTAGTAATAAACACTAGTGGCATTTTTTTTGTTTTATTCTATAATCATCATAGGAGATTAAAATGGCATTTGAGAATAAAGGACAAACATTACCATATGATGAGGATGTAGAAAAAGCGGTTATAGGATCAATTCTTTTAAATTCAAATGCACTTGAAATAGCTTGTGAGGTAATTAAGCCTTCTGATTTCTATCACACTGGGCATCAAAAACTTTTCCAAGCATTAATTGATTATTCAGAGCAAAAGCAACTCAAAACTCTCGATTTTCTATCAATTATTTCCTTTCTTGAAGCTCGTAACCAGCTTGCTGAATGTGGTGGTGCTGCATATATCTCTTCTTTAACAGAAAATGTAACTAACACTGCTTCTGTTAGTGTACATGCTCAAAAAATTAAAAATCTTTCGCTTAGAAGAGCATTAATTAAAAATGCTGCGCTCCTTACATCTAGTGCTTATGATATGAGTGCAAATATTCAAAAGGTTATTGATGAAGGAGAAGCAGAATTAGGTAGATTATCAATTGGTAGTGGAGAAGCTAATAAAGATCATCAAGTAAATGATTTTATTGCTCAAACTATTGAAAACATTCAAGAGAGAATGTCTGGTGCTTCATCAGGTGCTGTAGAAACTGGCTTTGACGTTCTAGATAGTGCAACTGATGGTGGTTTTAGACCAACAGATTTCATTATTATTGCTGCTCGTCCATCAATTGGTAAAACTGCTTTTGCAACCTCAATTATTCAAAATATGGTTACTAAAGGTAATTCTAGTGCTGATAGCTACTCAGTTGCGTTCTACTCCCTTGAAATGAGCGGCGTACAAGTTTGTCAGCGTCTTATTTCTGGTATTTCTAAGGTTCCACTAAAAACTATTAGAAATGCTACCTTCTTTGGTGGAAAGGATAGAAACTTTAATAGAATGATGGATGCATCAAACAATTTATATGATAGAAATCTTTTCATATTTGATACTCCTAATATGAAGTTATCAGAAATTAGATCATCAGCTAGAAGACTTAAGAGAGAAAAAGGGCTTCAAGCCATGTTTATCGACTACATTGGATTAATTGATGCAGAAATGGATGCCACAATACCTAGATTTGAACAAGTTGCAAGTGTATCAAGATCATTAAAAGCGCTTGCTCGTGAGCTTGAAATTCCTGTCGTTGTTCTTTGTCAGGTTTCTCGTGATGCCGAAGGTGATAAAAATGAACCTCAGTTAAACAATCTTCGTGACTCAGGTGCAATTGAACAGGATGCAGATGTTGTAATGTTCTTACATAGATCAAGAAAGGTTGAACAAGATAAGCTTGTTAAGGATAAAGAAGGTAACCAAACTTTAATGCCTACAAAGCTAATTATTGCTAAGCAACGTAATGGTGAGACTGGTGAATTCAAAATAGGATTTAGACCTGTTACTGCATCATTTGAGAATATTGATCAAAATGTTCAGCTTTAAGATAAATAGAATTTAATATCTACAAAATATAGTAAAAATAGTAATACTGTAGAAATAACTAAGCCAAGGATGTGAAATACAATATATGTCTTTGGCTTTAATTTTCTTTTAAATACTAATAGATATAAATTTACTAACATCTGTCCACCATCAAAGGAAGGAATAGGTAAAAGATTAATCACCCCAATAGAAACAGATACAGTTGAAATTAAATATAAAAAGGTTCTAATACCAGTATTTAGACTTGTTTTAAAGCTAAGTGTCGTAATAGATCCAATTTGGCTTGCAGCACGTGTTGGACCTGTAATTTCATTTCTAGTATCTTTAAGTTTTCCTGTAACGACATCTAGTAAAGTTGAAATAATATTTCTTATTATATTTTGAGTTCTGTTTAAGCCTAAAATTATTGCATCTTTCATAGTAGGCTTTGGAGTAATAGCTATATCACTTTTCCAGGCAAAAGGAAATTCCTTCATAGGGGAGAGATTAATAGTTATATAGCTACCATCACGTAAAACAGTAATATCCATAACTTCATCACTATGCTTATATAAATCATATGTGCAATTTACTTGATCCCCATTAACGCTAATTATTTCATCGTTTTCTTTAAATGGAGAATCAGGAGTAACACGTGCTATTATTGGTTTTTGATAAAGAGTTAAACCAAACTTACCGTTTTTAGGTGATAGTAAAGTTGTAACTTCTTCATTTCCTCTTAATAGAGATGCTAATACTGGACGATTATTATGTTTTATTAAATAATCCTCTGCATCTTCAAAAGTGTTTATTACTATGTTATCTAGAGAAATTATTTTATCTCCAGGCATAACATTATCTTGTTTTATATCTATATTAAACATAAATGGGTAATCAATTGCATTAGCAATTAAAGGATCATTTACAATTCTTTCAACAGGTATGTAGGAAATAATAATAAATAATAGGAGTGCTAATAAAATATTAGCAATGGGACCAGAAAAGAATATTAAAAAACGTTTAAAAGGGGAGGAGGTAAAAAAAGATCCTTCTTCGCATCTTTCAAACTCTTTAGCATCATCTCTTAGTGCTTTTATGAGATCTGTAGAACCATTCATTTTAGTACTTCCACCAAGAGGTAAAAGTCTAATTGTAAAAATTGTTTTTCTACCGTGAATAGAAAAAAACTTTGGACCCATACCTAAAGAAAACTCATCAACACTTACACCAACAAGTTTAGCAGTAAGAAAATGAGCTAATTCATGGAGAAATAAAACTAGAGAGATTCCAAAAAAACCTATTAGAAATTGAATAATAAATGTTTTTAACAAAGACATTAAAATCCTTCTAATGCAATAGTACGAGCTTTATTATCAACTTCAACTATCTCATCAAAGCTATTACATTCTTTAGAAAAGTTATACTTCATAACCTTTTCAGTAATACCTGCAATTTGAGTAAACTTAATTTTATGATCAATAAAGAGACCAACAGCAACTTCATTAGCAGCATTAAAGGCAATAGGGTATGAACCCTTTTTCTCAAGTGCAATGTATGCAAGCTTTAATAAAGGAAATTCTTCTTTGCTCCATGAGCTAAATGTCAAAGTTAAATCTTTAAATGAAAGTGGTCTAACTACATCCTTTAATGGATTAATTTCATCATTAACTGCACCGACTATTGGGAGCGTCATATCTGGTGGAGAAAGCTGGGCATAAACTGCTCCATTTGCTAACCTTACCATTGAATGAACAACAGATTGTCTATGAATAGTTACTTCGATTTTACTTGATGGTAAATTGAATAAGAATCCAGCTTCGATAACCTCTAAGCCTTTATTTGCCAATGTTGCACTATCGATACTAATCTTTTTACCCATTTTCCAAGTAGGGTGGTTAGTCGCTTCTTCAACTGTAACATTTTCAAGATTCTTTTTTTGATAAAAAGGACCACCAGAAGC
>JAQYFM010000018.1 GCA_028723145.1 Spirochaetales bacterium
ACATTATTAAGCTTTATTGTCATAATCATGAATACAATGAGTGCAACGAGCAATCCCGATCCAAGACCTATTAATAACTGTTCCATAAATACCTCTTATGTATATAGTTTATTTATAAGATGAAATTGGAGCAATAGCAAATTTTAAAAGAGAATTAAAATAGTACTTTACTAAATTTTTAAAACGTGGTAATAATTAGCTTGTTGCCCAGGTGGCGAAATTGGTAGACGCACAGGACTTAAAATCCTGTATCCGCGAGGGTGTACGGGTCCGATTCCCGTCCTGGGCACGATTCCTGCTAGATAGCAGGTTTTTTTTTTGTTTAACGAAAATCTCCAGTTTTGCTAGATGTAAAACAGTTTTAGTTATGAAAAAATTCTCCAATATTGAAAGTGTTGCACTGCCCAGTAATACCACTACCAATAAAGGAGAAAATAATTTGATGAAGAAAGTTTATCTTATACTAGATGGATTATCAAATTTTAAAACCAAATACAGCTTTTTAGTTATTAGCCTTCCTCCTTTTCAAGAAGTTCTAAATATCTTTCTTCTGCTTGATTTAATTCAGTTTTAGCTTTTTCATATTTTATAGATCTTTCTTGAAGAGTTCCTAAAGAATTTGGAGTAGGGTCGGCAAAACTATCTTCAAGAAGCTTAATTAAACTTTCAAGTTCATCAATTTTTACTTCTAAGCTTTCTTTTTCCTTTCCTTCCTTCCAACTTAACCCTTTTTTCTCTCTCTTTGGTTTTACTTGTTCAATTGTTTCTTTAACTTGTGTTTCTTTTATTTTATTATTAAGCTTTTCTTTATATTGAGTATACGAGCCAGTAAATAAGGTAATTTTTTTATTTTCAATAACAAAAAGGTAATCACAAGTACAATCTAAGAATGCTCTATCGTGGCTGACAATTAATGCACATCCAGGAAAAGCAGAGATATATTGTTCTAGATTTTCCATTGTCTTTATATCTAAATCATTAGTTGGTTCATCTAAAACTAAGAAGTTAGGATTTAGTGCAAGCTTTGAAATTAGATACAGTCTTCTTTTTTCTCCACCTGAAAATACACTAACTTCGGTTCTTTGTCTTGATGGTGGAAAGCCAAAGTACTCAAGAAATTGAGAAGAGGACATTTCGCCTTCACCTGTATAAATTCTCTCTGCTATATCATTGATAAATTCAAGTGCAGTTTTAGATGTATTCAATTGACGTGACATTTGGTCGTAGTAACCAAATACAGTATTAACACCAATATCAACTTTTCCACTAGATGGTTCTTTGGTCGCAGTTAAGATATCGAGTAGGGTAGTCTTACCAGAGCCATTATCACCAACAACGCCAATTTTATCTCCCTTTTTAAATTGATATGAAAATGCAGAAAATAAATTCTTAAATGAAACTTCTTCTATTTCAAGTATTTTTTTACCAAGTCTTCTTTCTATTGAGGAAAATTGATTTTGCTTTATATCTTGGACGTTATGAATATTAGAGAGCATATTCTCTATTCGCTCTTTTCTATTTTTATCTTTACCTGTTCTAGCTTGAGGACCTCTTGCAAGCCATTTTAATTCGCGGCGTAAAATAGTAGCAATTCTATCTTGTTCCTTTTGCTCCATAGATATTCTTTCAGCTCTTCTTTCAAGATAAGCTTCATAGCTTCCTGGGTGACGAAAGAATTTTTTCCTATCTAACTCCCAAATAGTAGTACACACATCATTTAATAAATATCTATCGTGAGTAACGATAATTACACTCATTGTAGTGTTATTTAATTGGTCCTCTAAGTATTCAATTGTTTTGATATCGAGGTGGTTTGTTGGCTCATCAAGTAATAAGAGCTGTGGCTTTGAGGCAAGTACTCTCGCAAGAGCTACTTTCTTAAGCTCTCCACCAGAGAGAGTACTTAATTTCCTATCATATTCTGATTTAACATTTAATTTTGATAAATGTGATTTATAATCAACTTCTAAAGACCAAACATCATCCTTTTCTAATAAAGGAAGCAGTCTTTCATATTCTTTATCATTTTGTTCCTTAATTGCTTTTTCATAACTCTTTAATAGAGAAATTCTTCTTCCTTTTCCTTCTAAGAGGTAGGACTCAATAGTAGTTTCAGGCGTATAAGTAATACTTTGCTCAAGCATTTCAATGTCAGTATTATTGTTTTTACTAATTTTCCCTTCATCCGGAACAATTAAACCTGATATTAGTTTTAAAAATGTTGATTTACCTTCTCCATTTTTTCCAACGATACCAATCTTTTCGCCTTCTTCAACGCCAAGGGTGACGTTTTCAAATAAAGGCTCATCATTTACTGTTTTACTAAGGTTCTCTATAGATAGGATATTCATAATTTCACGATTTTATTAGCTTTTGTGTAATGACACAAGATATCATTTTAATTATAGTCGAAGCATGCATAAAGATATTGATATAGTCCTTACTCCTAAGCAGGCATGTATTGCAAGTGAACTAAAAAAAGTTGTTTCAGAAAAATCAAGAATAAAAGAAAAAGATATTGTGTCATTACGATTTATTAGAAAGTCGATTGATGCAAGAAGAAGTGATGTAAAAATTAATGCTCGTCTTAGAGTATATGTTGGGTTTGAAGATGAAAAACCCTTTGAAGAAACAAAGTTTTCAAATCTTTGTAAAAAGGATGTAATTGTAGTTGGTTCTGGGCCTGCTGGGTTATTTGCAGCTTTAACTCTACTTGAAAATGGTTTAAGACCTATTATTTTAGAGCGTGGTAAAGATGTTCATGAAAGGAAAAAGGATACTGCTAATCTTAATAGAAATGGAGTGTTAGATGAAAACTCTAACTATGCCTTTGGTGAAGGTGGTGCTGGTGCCTTTTCTGATGGAAAACTCTATACACGCTCTGATAAAAGAGGAGATGTTAAAAAGGTATTATCATTATTTTGTCAACATGGAGCAAATAATGATATTTTATTTGAAAGCCATCCTCATATTGGAACAGAAAAGCTTCCTAAGGTTATAGAGAATATTAGATCTACAATAATAAACTATGGGGGTGAAGTACACTTTAATACATTAGTTACTTGTCTAATTAAAAGAAATAATGAAGTAATTGGTGTTGAGACTACAAATGGTGAGTTCTTTGGGCCTGTTATTTTAGCAACCGGTCATTCAAGTCATGATGTATATGAATTTTTATATCGTGATGGATATACTCTTGAAGCAAAGGACGTTGCAATTGGAGTAAGATTAGAGCATCCACAGAGATTAATTGATGAAATTCAATACCATAGTAAGGAGGGTAGAGGTAAGTATCTTCCTGCAGCTCAATATTCATTTGTAACACAGGTTAATGATAGAGGCGTTTATTCTTTTTGTATGTGCCCTGGTGGTTTTATTGTTCCTGCAACAACTAAAAATGGATACCAAGTAGTTAATGGAATGAGTCCATCAAATAGAAATGGAAAGTGGGCTAATAGTGGAATGGTTGTACAGCTAAGATGTAGTGATATTGAAGTTAATTCTCCGCTTTCTATGCTTGAATACATAAAGAGTGTTGAAAAGAGGTGTTATTTTGATGGCTTTAAAGCTCCTAGCCAAAGAATGGCTGATTTTATTAACCATAAAATTAGTGATGCACTTCCACCTTCTTCATATATTCCTGGCTTAGTTAGTGTTAATTTAGATGATTACCTACCTCCTATTGTTTCATCTTCTTTAAGAGAAGGTTTATTAAAATTTTCTTCCTTTACTAGAGGAAAGTTTTTAACTAATGATGCGCTACTTCTTGCACCTGAAACTCGTACCAGTTCTCCTGTTAGAATTAGTAGAAATGAAGGACTATTCCAAATTAAGGG
>JAQYFM010000019.1 GCA_028723145.1 Spirochaetales bacterium
AAGCTCTTTTAATCAATATAAATACTTACAATATAATAATTTATACAAGATTTTTAACCGCTTATTATACTATTTATAATTAAGCACTTATACATGCATTTTATCATCTTATCAAATCAGACTTTTAGGACAGTCTCCCCCATAATTAAAAAATAAACAAATAAAAAAATATCCCTTTAATTAGAAACATTTTAAGTATATTGCAAATGGTTCTTTATCGCAATATTGGAATTTAAGATTTCATTTTTTGATACTGACATTTTTCAACTAATACTTAAAAAAAATAATACTTATCAAAAAAATCACAATCTTACGTCATATCAGAGTCAAGGATGCCATAGATATTATAATTAAGCCTAATTTGTACTTTTCTTTATCTAAAATATACTATAGCTTTTTAATACCCCTTAACTATTGTTAAATAATTTGTTGGTTCAAGTAGTTGCTTTGTTTTTTCTAAGGCTTGAGTAATACACTCATAGTTAGTGTAGTTATCTACATATTGATCTTGTCTCTTTTGCTTTAAATCTTCAGGCATTGGACAATTGCAAAATTGCTCATGCTCAAGGTAGGTATCAGCACCGACTAGTAAAACAGAGTACTCTTTATCATCTATAAGCTCTTCACCATTAACCGTAATATTATCTAATCTAAATTTACCTTTTTCATACTCAGTAACAGTGTATTCAAGACCACTTGTAATTGGCATTTGATTACGGTGTCTAATAGGATTTGAACCATCCTCCTTGACATTTACAAGCCATTCTAAGATTCTTCTAATTTCACTACCTGTGTAAATTCCACGATATGCATCATTTTTATATGTCATTATCCATTTAATCTGTTGCATAGTGTAATCACCTGCAAAGATTGGAGAACTAACAACACTTGCATAACCAATAGCTATTTGATCATCATTAGCAACTCTTAGAGTATTCATCAAAGAAGACCCTGCTTGAGTTCCATGATCTGTAAACTCATTTGAATATGCATTATTTTGAGTAAACAAAACTTGAGAAGCCTCAGGATTTTTATAAGCTGTTATTTGAGCGTTAAAATCCTCATATGCTTCTTTAGCATTCTCCTCACCCTTAAGCATTTTTTGTCCAACATTTAAAGAAACGCCAAAAAACTCTGTTGAAGCTAAACGCAAATATAAGTGATTTGAATCGATACAGTCTTGAGCATATCTAAGAGTAGGAGTTGTCTTAGCACTTACTTCTTTATTATATGAAAGTACGGTTGAGCCCGCAGCAGCTGCTTTTTGTCCCTCCTCACTAAAGATTGCATGTAAAATTTCTAAAACAGCCTTCTGCTTAGCTTCATCCTTTTCAACTTCTTTTGATACAGCGACCTGACAAAATGGATAAGTTAATAACCAATTATCATTTTTTGTTTCACCAAAATAAGGTAATACTATACATTCAAAATTAGAGCTTGAGATACTTTCAGCAACAGAGACAGTGTTACGTATCATCGCAATTTCACCATTTAAAAATAACGGATAAACACCATTAAAATTTAATTCCTCATCTCCTGATCTGAAGTGAATGTCCTTTATAAACTGCTCGAAGTTCTCAAATACCTTTGGCCACACAACGCTATCAAGCCCAACTTGGAGATCATCGCTTTCACTTTCATAATCCATTCTCCACTTAGTGCCCTCTAAGCTCATTAATTCCGGGATAGCACTACCCTGCATAATTTCAAGGCAGGTATAATCGTATCTCCAATCGGTTAGAAAACCTCTAATACCCTCAGCTTCAAAGGCATCAATTGCAGATACAAATTCACTATAATTTGTTGGAATAGGAATATTATACTTATCAAATAAAGTTTTGTTTGCAAGTATACAATCTACTTCTGCACACATTGGAAGCCATTTGATTGTACCATTTTGCTCTCTATTTAATTCTAAATAGCTACTATAAAAAGAACTTGCAACCTCAGAAGTACTCAAATCCATTAAATATGGAGATAAAAGCTTTGCATCATTTAAGGAAAAACGACGGCATGTAATAATATCAGGAAGGGCCTCTTGACGTGATAAAATATCGTTATAGTAATCCATAGTGTTAAAACTTTGGACAAAAGTAAATTCAATATTAGGGAATTTAGCTTCAAGCCAAGGAGTAAATTCCTTAAACATTGATCTATCCCACATATACATTGAAATAGATATTTTATCTTTTTTTTCTTCATTATTTGTGTTTGTATTACTTATCTTATTACAGCTAGAAACAAGTAAAATAACAACACTAAGTATGATAGCAAAAGGAAATAACTTTCTTTTTTTCATATGGCCCCGTTTTAATCAATTGTCAATGATATATCATATTTTTGAGAAAATATATATCAACTCATTATAATTATTCGCTAAAGAATTTTTCTGTTTTTCATACGTCATATCATACGAAACGTCTTTTGAAATAAAACTGTGAAAAAAAATAAAAAAAAGTATAACGTTTTTCTTCATGAAGTAAGTAACTCAATGTATATTTTATATAGGAGGGTTACATGGTAATAAGTTTGCTAATAATCATACTTGGCTTAGTATTACAATCATTATTCATCCAAAGTGAAATTGATGGAAAAATGAAGGCAGCTGTTGTATTAAAAGGAACAGCTTCATTTATGTTTGTTCTCTTAGGTGGTTATTTACTATCATCAAAGGTAACTATGTTTGGGGATTTTATTTTCAAGGGACTTATCTTCGGAATGATTGGAGATATCCTTCTTAATTTAAGATATTTAGTTCCTAAGCAGAAAGCTTTATCAGTATTTGGACTTGGAGTTCTTTCATTTACAATCGGCCATGCTTTTTACTTTTCAGCAATTGTCGATTTAGGAGGTACAGGAATTTTCCTTTGGACTCTACTGCTGGCAATTATAATCTCAATTGCAATAATGTTATTGATAAAAAAACATCTTCCAATTGATAAGAAATATGTAAGAGTATTTTGCTATATCTATATTGCAATAGTTGTTGTAATGTTCTCTTCTGCATTATCACTTGTTATTACAAAGGGAGCTAGTATTAAAAACTTAAGCTTCTTAGTAGGAGCTTTCCTCTTCCTATTAAGTGATATCTTTACTGTTTATTTTAGTTTTTCTGATGCATCTAACATGCAAAAAGCATTAAATCTATATACCTATTACCTAGCTCAAATACTGATTGCTCTTACTCTAGCTTTATAACTAATAAGGTATAAAAAATTTGCTCTACCACAGCAGTGATAGAGCAATTTTTTATTCTTCTGAAAGAGATAATCTTCTTCGTTTAGCGGTCTTAATACTTTCCTTAATAACAGGACCAGCTGTTTGAATTAAGATTACTACGATGAGTACTAAGCCTTGGAATGTATCTTGAATATCAACAGAGAGTGATGGAATTGATACAATAATGAAGTTGATTGTTGTATATGATAGAGCACCAAATAATACTCCTAAAAGCTTTCCTCTACCACCTGACATGCTAATACCACCTAGTACTACAGCTGCAATTGCATACATTTCGTAGCTTTGACCAGAAGAAGCAGGAGTAATATTACCAATCTTACAAGCCTGAAGGATTGAAGCAACTCCTACTAAAATACCTGTTATTACAAATACTGCAATTTTTACAAATGTTGTATTGATACCAGAAAGGTGAGCACTCTTTTCATTTGAACCAACTGCATAAACACTCTTACCAAACTTGGTCTTTTTACTGATTATTACAAAAAGTATAACCATCAATAAGAATACAAAGGTAATGTATGGAACGGAAAATCCACCAAGTTGTAATTTACCAGTACCGAACTGCATTCTTAAGAAGTTATATTTGCTATTTTGTCTTAGCATTGCAAACTGGCTTGAATTTGAGCCTGAAATTGAGCTATCGATAGTTCTTACAACTGATAGTGTTAATGATCTATAAATTAACATTGTACCCAGTGTAACTATAAAAGGAGGCATCTTTGCTAAACCAACTAATAAACCGTTAATTAAACCACAAGCACCAACAACTAACAAAGCAACTAATACCATGACTAAAATTGAGTCTGTCATGTTAAAGGCAACTATGGTTGCACTAGTTGTCAATACAAGAGAAGAACCAATGGAAAGATCAATTTGACCTGTAATAATTACTAGGGCCATACCTAAAGCCATAGTACCTACGATACATGTATTTTGTGAACCTAATATAGCAGCAATATGGCTCCACTTGAAAGTATTTCCATTTGCAGAAATTGCAATGGCATATACGATCATAATGATGAACATTACAAATATAAATGAGTAGTGAGACCACATTCTGCCCACTGAGCTTTTTAACTTTTTACCATCCATTTTTCCACTCCTTTTTACCTAGCACCAGTTGAATATGCCATTACAACTTGTTCATTTACATCTTTGTGATCAAGGATTGTAGCAATTTGACCTTCATAGAAAACTACACAGCGGTCAGCGACCTTTTGAACCTCTGGTATTTCAAGGGTATTGATTATTACTGTCTGACCTTGCTTAGCAAATTCAAGAATTAATCGATATATTTCACTCTTAGCACCAACATCAACACCTTGTGTAGGGTTATCAAATAGTAAAACCTCAGCACCAGTATTAAGCCAACGAGCTAAAAATACCTTTTGCTGGTTACCACCTGAGAGAGAAGCAATTCCAAGAGAGCTTTCTGGTGCTTTAATCTTTAGTTTATCTTTTTGATATTGGTACTTTTCCTCTTCCTTCTTGAAATTAATTAGCTGTCTCTTCTTTGATAATACATGCTCAGCTGTACAGAAATTTTCTAATATTGAAAGATCTGGAATAACAGAGTTTTCTTTTCTGTTAGCAGGAAGCATAGAAATCTTATGTTTCATAAAGGAACCAATCTTACCAGTTACTCTTTGATTATTAACTTCAATATAACCACCTTCAATTGGTAATACACCAAACATTGTCTGCATTAGCTCACTAGCACCTGAGCCTGCAAGACCAGTGAAGGCTAATATCTCTCCACGTCTAACACTAAGGTTTATCTTAGAAAATCCATGGCCAGAGAAATTATGAAGCTTTAATATTTCTTCACCAAGAGGGCGTTCCTCATAGTAGTCAGCATCAACATAGTTAACACCAACCATGTCTGAGGTTAGCTTTTGAGCATCAACATCCTTAATGTAGCCAGAAGAGATGTATTGACCATTTCTAAATACTGTATATCTATCTGCAATTGCAAATATTTCAGGCATTTTGTGAGAAATAAAGATAAAAGATTTCCCTTCACTCTTTAGCTTTCTCAAAATAGAAAATAGATGTTCTACTTCGTCTGTAGATAAAGCTGTTGTAGGTTCATCTAAAATTAAAAGCTTAGCATCTGAATAGAGCGCTTTACATATTTCTAGGAGCTGTTTTTCACTAGTCTTAAGCTCAGAAACCATTTGATTAGGATTCATATCTACGCCAAGACTTTCAAAAAGCTCACGAGTCTTTCTAACTTGTTCTTTATCATCTATTAGACCAAACTTATTCTTTATTTCCTTTGTTAAGAAAATATTATCGGCAACAGTTAAGTCGTTGATGACATTTAATTCCTGATGTACAAAGGCAATTCCTGCCTTCTCCATCTCTTTAATTGTTGGAGCACTATACTCCTTACCCAAAAAAACAATTTTTCCACTATCTGCAGTTAAAACACCTGTTAAGATATTCATTAGTGTTGATTTTCCTGCACCATTTTCTCCTAGGAGAGCGTGGACTTCCCCTTCCTCCATATCAAAATGGACGTCTGAGAGAGCTTTTGAACCTCCAAAAGCTTTGGAGATGTGCTTCATCTCTAGAATCTTTGCCATTACAAATACTCCTTTGAATTAAGACAATACGGATGTGCAACAGCACATCCGTATAGCACCCTGCAAAGTATATCTTAGTGACCTAAGAATCCTTCATACTGGTTAACGTTCTGGCGATCAACGATCCAAACTGGTTCCGTATCAATATCGCCATTCTTATATGACCAGTTACCATTGAGGTAATCAACCATCTTGTCGATAACACTCTTCATCATTGATGGGCTGAAGTAAACACTCATCATATCATCGAAGTACTTGTCAGCAATCTTAGCCTGAGCAGACTTACCACTCATTACATCATAAAGCTCCTGCATACCACCAATAGCTGAGATGTAAACATTAAGCTTCTCATACTTTGCCTTTGTAGCAGCTGAGAGTGATGAACCTTCGAGAAGGTTAAGCATACCAAAAGTCATTTCATCATCCATTGAATAGATGTAGAGATTTGTATCTGCCTTTGCAACAATTTCATCAATCTTCTGTTCGAGGTAGTCATAAGCACCATCTGCAGACCAGTTACATACTACTGAATATGTGTTGAATACTGGATCAAGCTGAGCATCAGTCCAAATTTCACTTGTCTTATAGCTCTTACCTGTAGCCTTATCTGTATACTCGATTTCACCCTTTAAGAACTGTCTGAAACCTTCTTCTCTGTACTTACATACTGTACCGTTATCACCATAGAGAGTAACAACTGTATCACCTGGCTTCATACCATTCTTCTGGAGCCAATATGCGATACCAGCACCACACTGCCAGTTATTACCAGAGTAGTTAAGAATTGCATAATCCATTGTTGATTCAATAAATCTATCGAATGAGATAAATGGAATCTTCTCTGCATATAAAGCTTCCTGACCAGCTGCTGCAGAATCTTCAAGAGCCATC